>CAJCHQ010000706.1 GCA_903970295.1 Bryobacterales bacterium | reverse complement strand
TTCCAGGGCTCTGCCCGATTATGGCTATGTTCCAGCTTCCCAGGGCGGTGCTGTAACGGCAGGCAAATCAGGACGCACGGCAAAAAGCCCACGACAATTCATCACCATCAATCTCAAAACTGATTCTAAGCTTCTCACCTGGTTCTCTGCATCGCTTGCCGTTGTCGTCGCAGTATTTTGCGCATTTTTATTTTGGAACGGACCGGTCGACGATCAAGGTGCCGAAATCAACAAAATAGGCTGGCAACTCTCGATCTCGGCTGCGGATATGTTCTTCGGTAAGCAAGATTATTCGATGGCTGCGAAGTGCGCCAGCTATGCTGAGAATTTGGCAGAGAAATTCGGCGATGGTCACTCGCGACTGCTGGAGACGTTGAACACTCAGGCGAAGATTTTTCGAGCGGCCAGTGAATACACTTTACTGAAAAAAGTTAACGACCGAATTTCCATCGTCCGCGATCAGAAAGTGGTGGCCGATTACGACAAAGTGATGCTTTATTTGAAAGGTCTGGACTCGTCGAAAGATTCGTTGCGGGCTCGTCTCAATGCCGTCGATGCCGAAGCCAGTATCGAAAAAGTTCTCAGAGCCAGCGATGAACTCGCCGCGACAAATATGCTAGTCAAACAAGAAACGCTTTTGAAAAGATGTCGTGAAGTTTTCGAAAAGCTGGGCGTGCGCGATGGCGAGATTCGGGCGAGACTCGACTGGCAGTTGTCGGATTGTTTGTTCCGCCAACAAAAGACTGAAGGAATCCGAACACTTCTCGCCGACGCTCTGGCCGCGAGTCGGAAACTGATACCAAGCCGCAGCCCTAGCTTTGTGCCCCGGGCGCTGTTGAAGCTCGGTATTTTCGACAAAGATCAATCTGATTTTGCCAATGCCAAAATCGAACTTAGCGAAGCCGTTGATTTGAGTCGTAAAATCTCTGACAAGCAGATGATCGCCGATTGTTTGAATGCGTACGGCGATTACTTTCACCAATTACATCAGGAAGACAAGGCGAAAGCACTGCGCGATGAGGCAAACAATTTACTGCGTTGAGTTTCAGCGCGCTGCCTATGAAGGGCGGTATTTGGAGCCGGTCCGCGGTTGATAATCCGCCAACAAAGAACTTGCTAAGCCGCTCAATGTGCGCAGGCGAGCGCTGTAATCGTGCACTCTCTGCAGTGCCGATTGGTCGCCGCTCTGTTCGAATTCTCCGGCCTGCTCGGTGAGGGCAGCCAAATCTTGATCGATTGCTTTCAGCAATTCAGTGCAAGCCGAGAACGTAGCGAGAGCGGCACTGTCACCGGTAGTTATGGCCGCTTCAGTTGTCGCTGAGACATTGCCTGCTCCCTGGGCTGCGGGGTTTGCCAGACCCGGCGCTGGCACATAGCCGCTAGCCACAGTATCGCCAAGTTTGAGTTCGCTGTGATGATGGGCAAAAAGTTCGCTTTCACTCATTGTGCCGCTAGAAACGCGGATCAAGTCACCAAGCAATTCCCTGGCCAGGAGCGGAATGCTCTCTTTGGTCACAACGGCGCCGGCTATTTTCCATTCGAGATCGGCGCCTGCTTCTGTAGCTTCCATGGTCATGAACGGTGTATAGCCTATTTTTGTCAGGTCTTTTTTGAACAATGTGAGTAGTTCATCCGACGGCACTATGTAGATGTTGACCTTTTTGTCGTTTGCGTGAAAGAGAAGAGCCCAATGCAAGGTGGCAATGTGACCACGCGCTGAACTGATCTTTTTATCAGCTGTATACGCACCGTACTGGTCCTGAGCATAAGCGTATAGCGGTGGGCTGACACTTAAAGTCAATTCTGTGCCGGCCGCGGAGGCATTGAATTGAGTCGCTTGCTCGGTGAATGCGTCGAAAAACAAATTCACCCAATCAGCGAGCGGGCTTTCTACTGTCAGGACCTGAGCCTTACGCACGACGCCTGGCGCCAATCCTTCCAGATTCAGGGGGGTATACATTGTGTCGACCGGCGGCGTGTAAGCCTCACCGTGCAGAGTGTCTCTTTGATCGACCCCGGCAATGGTCGATTGTGGCGGCGGCTTGGGGATCATCGAGGGATCCCTGAGCAGATTGAGCCATTTACCGGTTTCCTCGCTCCGCCGTCTTTTCAGTGTCTCAAGCACCCGATTCGATGCCTGAACTTGTTCTTCTGGAGGTGCTTCCTTTTTAAAGATGTTGCTGAAAATGCCCACTTTAAATCTCCGCTTTCGTCAGGAAGGCGCGAAACCCGGTTCGCAATTATTCTATTTTGTCCTGAATTTCTTCGGACTTCAAGTGCGGTGACAATGCATCACCGGCCTACGTCCTTTGTTAGGCCTGAATCTGCGGCTTATTTTTAAATCTGACCTAAATCGAAAGTTCGTTGCGGCTCAATTTTCAACGGCACTAATGAATCAATTACGGCGCGCACTTCATCGAGTGTTTGTATCCTGTTGGCAGGGTCTTTCTGCAGCATAGTGTGAATCAATAATTCCAATTCTGGCGGAAAAGTCAGAGTCGGTTTTAACTGAGACAAAGTCGGCGGCACTGTGTTGATGTGCTGCCCCATGATTTCCACTGCAGTATTGCCGAGAAACAACTTCTCGCCTGTGATTGATTCAGCCATGACGCAACCCAGAGAATATATGTCGGATAAAGGAGTCAACTCGCCGCCCCGGCATTGTTCAGGCGACATGAATGCGGGTGTGCCGCTAACGAAAACGCTGCTCTCAGAGTCAAGCTCGATTTTAGCATCGGTGCTGAGTATTTTTGCCAGGCCAAAATCAGCTAGCTTTATGTGAATCTCACCATCAATTTCCTTCATCAAAATGTTGGCCGGTTTGATATCGCAATGAATTACGTTGTGATTGTGGGCCGATTGCATCGCATCGCATATCGCTGAAAAGATAGCGCAAAATCTTGGCAGAGGTAACCTTTGTTCTTTCTCGAGAATGTCTTTCAAAGTGACACCTTCGAAATATTCCATAACTAGATACGGCTGGCGAACTGCCGATATGCCGAAGTCATAAACACCGATGATACCGTCGTGATTCAAGCAGGCAATCGACATCGCTTCCTGGCGAAAGTCACGCATCGCTTTTTTGTCGCCTAAGAGTGAATGATGCAACACTTTAATTGCCACTTCGCGACCCATATAGATGTGCTCCGCTCTAACGACAAAGCCTCCAGCACCTTGACCGATGACAGACTTCATCAAGTATTTGTCTTCGAACAAATAACCTGATTCCGGAATTTCCATCGCTGGGTTCAAGAGCAGAGTCGGTCGCGTTTGAACTAGTGGCAGAGCGTTTGCTGGATCGGCAATGCCGCCCTCTACTGCACTGGTTTCAAGCGCTACAAAGCCCATGCCGTCGTGATGCGCCGGCAAAACTTCCGGCATAACTGTCGAGTCGGCGAATCTGGTCGATGACGCGAAAGATTCGACCAACCCTTTCATTAAGGCGTTTATGGCATCATCGCTCGTTCTCAATTGAGTGGCAATTTGTTGCAAGCTATTGCCGTCGCGAATCAGCTTCAATACTTCGAGTTCTTTTGTGGCGAAGCGCACGGGAATAACTTCGTTTTCTTTGTGATGTTCGCGCACCACCTGATCGGCAACGAGTGGATCGATCCAGATATTTCCTCTAAGGACTGCGTCAATGGTTTGCGCGATCAGCTCAACCGATCTGTCTTTAGTCAGATATGCCTCTGCACCGGCACCAAGCGCGGCGCTAACGACTTCGCCGGTTTTTAGCGATGTGAATATGATGATCTTGGTTTCGGGGAAAAGCTGCTTGATTTGCCATGAGGCTTCGATTCCGTCCATTTGCGGCATCGAGACATCCATCAGGATTACGTCCGCGCGCACGAGCTTCTGTTGAGCGATGGCATCGACGCCGTTAGTTGCTTCGCCTACAATATCGAAACGGTCGAGCTCCTGCAAGGACATGCGAATACCGAGCAAGGTCAGTGGCTGGTCTTCAACCAAAAGCACTCTTGGTCGGCGCCTAGGATTTCTCAATGATATTTCTGTCGACAAACCCTTCAACCATGGTTTAAAAGTAGAGTTGTACCAGACCGGTCAACTTTGAGTTCCTATACTTGTATATAGCAAAAAAATGGAATGTTTTACGGCTGTATAAATAATTCGTCGAATTTTGGATGTTGCAAAGCTATAACCTGGAAAACAAGATGCAAATGTTGTTTCCAGCCAGTTTATTTTTGACCGTTTAAATGAAGTTGTGGGTTTTGTATTCGACTGGGCCAAAGGCTTTTTCTTCGATTTGTCGCACGCCCCATTGATCGACTCCATCGCCAGGTGATGATGGTGGAACTTGTGCCGCGTTATTGGGCAAAGATCGGCAGTAGGCTACGAGCCGTTCGAATTTGCCTTTGAAACTGGGATAGTCGTTTTTGATCATCTCTTTCATCATCGGATAATAGTACTTGTACATACCGGCGCTGGAATCGATGACATGAAGGACTTTCCCCTGACTGTCTTTGAAGATGCTGATCGTTGGGTTTTCCTGATTTTGAATCTGGGCAATCATATTTTCGTATTTGGCTCGATCAAGGTCGGCGAGCTCGAGAGTGGCAGCCATGCGGATATGATCTTTCAACGCATCGATTTTTGCTTTGAGAGACGCCGGCACATTTGTGCATGTGAGACCGCAGTCTAAGAGCCAGTAAGCATGGACATATTTGAGTGGGTTGTCTGTGCCGCCAACATAATTTGTAGCACCGAGATAAAACCAGGTTGGGTTATTCGGATCCGCGAATTGCAGACAAGTGTAGTCTTTGGTGAATTCTTCCGGCAGCCCTTTATAGACCTGCTCGCCCAGCCCCGATTTGGGGTCAAAACCTGAAGCCAGGTATTTTCTGTACATGAGGAGATGACATCTGAGCGAATGTTTGTAGACATCTCGAACGTGCAGCCCCGGCGTCACTTCGCCGGTTTCCATAAACTCCTGTCGTTC
>CAJCHQ010000705.1 GCA_903970295.1 Bryobacterales bacterium | reverse complement strand
CTGATCCCTTGCATCGCTGCGAATATCATGCGGCAACAGGTATTCTTTGAGCACAACTGTCTTAGCCGCTTCATCTGCAGCTAGATACGTCGTCGCTTGACCGCCGGAGGCCAGGCATTTGTTGATTGTATACTGCTTTATTTTTTGTCCGACTAATAATGGCACGTAGACGGTGGCATTCAAATGGTTTTGCAGATCTTTGTCCCAGACTTTTGTGTAGGAGGGCTGATAAGCAATTGCGTCAGGCAATTTCGGCAGATTCTGGATGAGCATGATCAGTTCTTGCGCGAGCGATCGTGGCTCAGCCCAGTTTTTCAAGGCGGCAAAAAGTGACTGGCGTTGTAACGCATTCAAATATTTCAGTTCGATCGAGCGCGCTTCCATGCCCGAGGTTTTAATTATGAGTGAATGGTCTCTCAATGGATCGGCGTCTGGATCGAAATCATCTGGTTTGCGGTTAGTCGGAGTTTGACAGTGAATAGATTGAATATCGGCCCATAGCGTAGTCTCATTCCAATACGGGTGTTTGAGCGTTTTCAGCGGCAGGCGCAGCCCAATCTCACTCAATATGATTTTATCGTCGAAATAGCTGCGGCATTGAAGGACGGCCCAAGCCGGCCAGCCGATCAATATTATGGCCCCTAATAGTCCAACCAACAACGGTGCTTTGAACAACATAGCGACCGCCAGAATCGATAGGATGATCCAATGGCGCGTAAGCCAGCGCCCCGTCGGATAACAGAGTGGACCAATCATGTTGGTGAGCAGGCACCATAAGCCGAAACCAAGCAGGTTCCAGAAATAATTGGCGATTGTGAAATAGCTCCAGAGCATGGCGATCGTTGGTAATACGCAAGCGACGATTAACAACCAGGGATTCGGTTTCGCTGGCTGGTAAGCTATCCTCACTGCCATACTTTTAGTTGAAGAAGTGCTACTTTGGTGATCAATCGAAGACTCAATCATGAGTCTATAACCTTGATTGGCTCGCGGGCAAGTTCATGGTGCTGCAATCTTGCTGCGAGTGCATCAGTATTTTGGCAGCGTTCACTGACATTTGGCGCGGTCAAAAAGCTGACTAATGAATCGAATTCATCACTCAGCTGCTGGTTCAGCGATTGGGGATAGGCTGTTGAGATTGGTTCGGGATCTTTTCCTGTGCTGATGAAATAGAGCGTGGCGCCGAGCGCGTACAAATCGCTTGCCGGGACAGATTCTCCGCGCAGTTGTTCGGGCGGCACGTACGACTTTTTACCGACGATCGTTTTGCTCGCCTGACCCTCGTAAAACTGGGCGACGTTGAAATCGATCAACGAAAGCCTGCCGGTTGTCGTCAGTATCAAATTGTCAGGACTGAAGTCTCTATGAATAACCGGTCGATCTTGCTTGTGCAAACAGTGCAAAATCTTGCACATCTGGTTCGCTAAATGCCAGGCTGATTCTTCAATCATTGGTCCAGCGCTGACTACATGCGAGCGCAGCGATTCACCGTCAAGGTGTTCGAGCACCAAATAAGCCCGGAGGTCGTTGATAAAAAAGTCTTTTACTTTGACTATATATTCGGAATCAATGGCGGAGAGAATATCGAATTCTCTTTTGATCATTTCAATCGAGCGACCGACAACCTCGGCACCGGCATGAGTGGGCAAGATAAATTCTTTCAGCACCAGCAAACCGCTTGATTGTGCTTCCACAGACTCTACCAGGTAAGCGGTTCCCTGTCCGCCAGCACCCAGTTTGTTGACGACCTTGTAGCGATCGGCAATGACGAGACCTGTGTCCAAATCGCCGATTCTCTTCCGAGATTGCGATTGTGTATCGGCCAATTCGTTTAGCCACATAGCCGTGTAAGCACCGCTTTCTTTGATGCCCAGTTTTTCACACAGATCATCGGCGACTAATTCGCGCGGCGCAAATGTGCGCAATGCCTCAGCAAATTTAGTCATGTTATAAGCTTTCTGGCGATCCATTTTCAGTCTAATGGTCTTTTGTCCCGGCCCGGTCCTATCGCGCAAAATATCTACGCAGGCTTCTTTTTCTGTCCCAACACCACTGGTGATTGATAAGATATTTTGCCACGATAAATTTGTATAGTTCGCTGTGAATCCAGCCAGATTCCGAAACAGCAAGATGCCATCGCGTGAAATTGCTAAACGATCCGGCAAAGTGAGGCGGCTGATATTAGTGGCAATAGCCATACCAATCGTTGCCGACAAGACGGTCAGGATGGCGGTACGTAGAATATTAGTCTCAGTGACGACGTCTGCACTCTCTCTAGTGAAGAATAGAAAATACGCTACTGAAATTATCACTGCAGCGATCAATTCGATATTAATGAGATTCACGAAAAGATAATTCGGTCGAATGTGCAAGCGGACCAAGCTTGAGTACCGGCTTTTTAATCCAGCTTCCAATTCGAAAGCGTCCCAAGTCGATAGAAAATCTCTGCCGTTTTGCCTATCGATTGATGACGACATGTCAACCTTCTTCAGTCTAGATATGCAGTGCCGACAGCTGCGTGCGCACAAGGTCATCGTTCGGGCTCAAATCGCTTGCTTCTTTGATCATCTGTATGGCTGCTTCGCGCTGGTGCATTTCTTGTTTGACCCTGGATAGATCAACGAGCGCGGTAACATAATTCGGATTGATTTTGTGAACTTGACAGAGCACCCTGAAAGCATCGTCAAAGTGCCCGGAATCTAAGTAGTGTTCAGCCAGACTGGTGTAAGCCCATTCGAAGTCCGGATTTTGCCTGAGAAAAGATTCGAGATTAGTACTCGTTTTTTTATAGTCAAATTCCACTCTGATCGCGCGCAGACGTTGTTCGACTGCTGCTGAAACAGCTTTGGCTGGCATACGGGTTTGCAAATATGTTTTAGCCTCTCGCGCCGAAGATCCACCTGGGTAGGCACTGATTGCTCGTTCAAAATAAGTGCGGGCGAGACCGGCAAAATAATAGTTCAACGCCCATTTAGCAATGACCAGATTGCGTGAAGATTCAATCTCCGCTGAAGGTGGGGAGATTTTTTCATCGAGAGGGAGACTAACTGCTGCCCGTTCATCGAAGAAAGGAAAAGCGTCATTGAAGCGCGGTTCGATCACAAACTTTCCAGACTTATCGATGTAGCCCCACTTGTGGCTGGCACAATCTTTGGCAGGAGCCACTCCTTGCGAGAACGATCGGGCGGCTTCGAAAGTTGGTTGAATTGCCACTTTTCCGCTGGTGTCGATGAATCCAAATTTTCCATCGATCAAAACCAGCGCTCGTCCCTCGTGAAAGCTACCGGCCCAATCGAAACGAGCTGGAATTACCATGGTGCCGGCATGTTCGTAACCGAAAAAGCCATTGTCCGAAAGCACCGGTACGATCTGCAAGTCTGTGGGATATGAGAAACTATCGAGTTCCCCGATCGCAAGCCGGCTGTGCCATGCTCCTCGGGTATCGATGTAAGCTGTGATTGGCGCATTACTGGGATTGGCAATGTTCAGGCTGGTCGCCGCCTGACCCTGGCAGAAATTCCCAGGACTGACAGTGTCGACGGGAATGGCCACCGAACCTAGCAGATTTATGTAGCTGTATCTCAGCGGTGGTTTATCCATCACATCGCTCGATTCGTTTTTTAAGCTTGCCCGGAAACGAGAAGCCACCTCAGATGCCAGTGCCAGAATTGCATCTCCGGTCAGCACGGCTCGTTCTCTAATTTCTTCAAGATTATTCGGCTTTTTTACACCAGCCGCAATCAGGCTCTGGTGATTGATAAAAGAGCCGGCAGTCCAGAAAGTCAAATATTTGTGGCCGCTTTCAAGCGGATGTTCATCTTGATTGGGGGCGTCGCTGCACGATAGCGACTCCGTGCCGACGACGTGGGCTCGATAAAGCAATTCTCCAGCGTCGATGAGCGAGTCCTGCAGCCATTCTTCGTCTATTTGCGCCGGTTTGGCTGAAGCGGCGCCATCAATCGATTTATCGCAAGCGGGATCCTGCCACCAACTTAGCGCAAACTTTCGACAAAGGGCGTAGGGAAAGTCGTGCATGCGATACCCTGCCAAACCCGGCTGACGTTCCAAGTCGCAGTCCGCGAAAGTCGACTTTTTGTCGAGGAAATGCCAGTACGCGATAGCAAAATCAACACGTTGTTTGGCAGTAGTCGTAGTCAGGTATGGAAAATTCCGACTTTGACCGAGAGCCGTCCAGCAAAATTGATTGACCGAGCCTCGATCTAACTCAAGCAAGGTTTGCCGGAGTTTAGGAAAGCAGAAGTTATTTTTTTGCACATTTGTGAAAATACCGAGATCATAGGGCGAAGCGAGCTGCGTCCGACTCAGGTTATTGCTTGTCGGCAAAACGATGAATGTTACGGTGAGAAGCGCCGGGAGAATATATCTGAACATCGGACTCACCTCAATCGCTGCGCGAGTCTAACTTACACAGAAGTTGTCCGACGCTATATAGGACTTACCCTGATCAACGTTGTGCCTCTCGAGGCCCGGTTGGGTTAGCCAATAATGAAGAAAATGTTGCCCCCCGAAAATCATCTCTTATGGGGCAGGCTGCCAATCCCGTTCGCCTTTCCCGGGGAACAATAAGCGACCTCCCAAGTCTATTGATCTCGGGGGATCGAAAGGTGACTTTTACTTGATTAATTCGGCAGCTGTTAACCGTTGCGGGCAGCAGCAGTCGAGTATGCGTAGTCTGATACCGCCAGACAGGGGAAGCGACCCGACGCGCATTCAGCAAAAAGCCGTCGTCAAGCAAGTCTCGGAGACACATTCGGTGGAGACAAAATGAACGCCAAAACAAACACAGTCGCATATTCTGACAATGAAGAGCTGTTTCTGCCTCCGGAAGACGAACTCATCGAAACGGGTTCGGATCCGGACGAAGAAGTTCTTGGATCTACAAAAGAAGACGGGCAAGGGGTCGATGACGCAGTCACGGCTTATCTCAAGTCGATCGGGCGTTATCCACTTTTGACCGGAGCCGAAGAAATCGAACTGACACGCGCCGCCAAGTCAGGCAATGCGGCCGCTCGCGAACGTCTGATCAATTCCAATTTGAGGCTGGTGGTGAGCATTGCTCGTAAGTATTTAAATCGTGGCTTGACCTTATCTGATTTGATTCAGGAAGGTAATCTCGGGCTGATGCGTGCGGTTGAAAAATTTGATCCGGAGCGGGGTTATCGATTCTCGACATATGCCACCTGGTGGATACGTCAGGCGGTGATTCGCGGCATTGCCGACAAATCTCGGATGATTCGGCTGCCCGGACATTTAAATGAGTTGCTCTCCCGGTCGCGTAAAAGCGGTCGCGAGCTGAGCACTAAGCTTGGCCGTCCGCCGACGCTGGATGAACTGGCAACAGCCACCTCCGTCGACAAAGACAAACTGAATCGCGCACTCGAATCGTCGCGTAGTTTGCTCTCGTTGGACGCTAGCACGAATGCCGAAAATGGCACGACCTTGGGTGAGCTGGTGCCAGACGAGTCGTCTGATGCTCCGATTGAATCGATTACATCGCAATTGATGACGAGGGACATCGCCCAGGCGTTGTCGGCCTTGACTCCATACGAAAGTGCGGTGATTAAAATGCGCTTTGGTTTGAGCGGCGACAAACCTTCCAGTTTGCCTGAATGTGCTCTTGCTCTGGGCGTCAGCAAAGAGCGAGCGCGCCAGCTGGAAAATCGAGCGCTGAAGAAACTGAGACGCAATTCGTCCTTGCTGTCGATGAAAGATTATCTGGAATAATTTCCAGGTAGAGATGAACTCATACTGCGAATGGCTCTGCGTCATTCGCAGTTTTTATTACCAGTCTTTTTGATGCTAGCGGGCGGTGGTGACTGTGGAGAGCATCTTCTCAAAATCGGGTAGAAGCTCGGCGTAGTCTTGTTCATCAAATGCCAGCGTGAGACTATAGATTCTATGTTTTGAGCCAAAGTAAACGTGTTTTTCAAAACGTTTTCTGTCGGCGATATCCCTCGAGATGCAAGCGATCGCCGGATATTCATGGCTACGTCCGAGCGTCATACTTGTTGGCTGGAGCGCCTCTTTGCCGTGTGTGCGCCAAAAGTCGACGTCGTAGTGGCAGCATGCCTGAATCGAATCTACATCTTGCAGGCGGACGTGCACAACTGCCCACGAGTGTTTCCCATTTGTGGCTAGCTGGCTGATGTATGTGCCGTCGCCTTTAATCTCTCCCGTGCTCCAGCGCTTTGGATAGTAAAAGGCGATTCCGCCTTTATTGAACGTTTGAAGATTGGCTCGATCGACTGCATTCAGCGGTCTATTCGCCGCGGGCTCGATCTTTTGTGCCGTCGCCGATTCAGGCTTATGGACGGTCAACTCGAGAGCATTCAAAGTTTTTTCTTTGTCGATGCGCCCCGACCCGAAAGCCTCGACGTCTCCGGCTGTGACAATGACCTGGCGATAGCTTTGTTGATCTTTGGCATAGAAGCAGGCTTTGATTTTGGCTAATTTATCATTAGTTTCGAAAGCAGTCTTGCCGAAGAGAAGCGCGAGAATCTTGCATTGATTATCAGGATTACGGGCGTTGCCAGTTTCATAAGTGCTGATCACGGCTTCGCTGCCATTGATTGCAACCGTGAATGAATTGTCTTCGCCGAGAATCTTAGCTGCGCTCAACGCTTTGCGCAAAGCCTCATTGGATGTATCTTCCGCAAAGCCGCCTGGTGGGCATGTCAGCAAGCAAAGCAGGAGCATGCAGCAATGTAGACATACTGATTTACTTTTAGTTAGCCGTCTGGCCATTTGTCGATTGATCACTCCTCGATTTCCCACTTGTCGATTGCTGATTTGTCGAATGCTGGTTGGTCTGTTGCTCGCGTGCGGTTTTCTTGATGTGGTCGTTGATCCAGGCAAGAACTGAATCAAAGACTGAGTCTGGAGTTACCACTTCTTCGAAAATTAGATGCTGGCATTCGCCCACGAGGAGCAAATTACGATCGGCTGACGAGATGTTGTTGTATAAATCAATCGTCGCTCCTGGTTTGATGAGTTTGTCCTTCATTCCCTGCAACATGAGAACCGGAGTATTCTCAATTTTATTTGCCATGCGCGTCGTTTCAACCATGAAAACCTGAAACTTCAAAAGTTCAGACGGTGAAAGCTCGGCGCGCATCAACGGATCATCGAAAACCTCTGGTGAAACTGAATCTCGAGTTGCAGCTTTTTCCAGAATGTCGTAAACAGGCATCTGCTTGTCTTTGTGTTTGACAAAATTGACCGCGACTTTCAATGAGTCAGTTTTTTGCTTGTAGCGTTTGTCAGCTGGGACAGCAGAGATGACACCATTGATCAATTCGGGGTGCATACTGGCAAAGCGCAAGACAATGGCACCGCCCATCGATTCGCCGAGTAAAAATATCGGTGTTCCCGGAACGGCAATATGCAAAAGTTTGATCAGCCCTTCGATGTCACCTAGAGAAAGGTCGAAATCGATTTTCTCGTGCCCACGAGCGACTTGCCACGATCCAAAGCCACGCACATCCAGCGCGGCGACGCCGATGTTGTGCTTCAGCATTCTCTCGGCGAAACCTTGAAAAGACGTGGCATGCAAGCCGAGCCCATGAATGCACAAAATCACCGCGTCTGGTTTAGCACTGGCAGTTCGCCATGCCATCAAAGGCAGTGGTCGTTTTTGTTCAGTACCGGCTGGCATCGCTCGCCCGTTGTTCTCGGCACCGCTGGCTTGTTGGCTAAGCGCCGTGTGCAAAAGCGCTAAGATGCGAGGACGCAGTTGTTCATTTTTTTCAGGCTCTCCCAGTTTTCGGTAGGATGCCGCGAGATCGAGGAGGGCCCAGAGTAATTCGATACTGTCAGTTCCGTAAAACTGTTCGTCGTACTTGACTAATTGCTGGTAAATCGATGCTGCTTCTTCGAACTTTTTTCGGTGGAAGGAGGCGCTTGCCAGATTGTCGAGGCAGCGCTCGACCAGGGCACTGCCTGCAGTACCAAGATTTTTGTCCAGGCTCAGAGCTTGATTGAACTGCGCGATTGCCTCTGAATATTGTTCGCTCGCATAATAGCAGTCGCCGAGACCCAGCAGCAGCCGAACTTTTTGCATAGCATCCGTCGTTGCAGTTTTGTCGCAAAGCTTAAGCGCTTGCTTGTAGCTTTTGCCTGCTTGCTTGAATTCGCTAGCTTTGTAATGGGCTTCGGCGGCTCTCTCGATCATGGTGATTTGATCATTTGCCTCGACGGCCGCCATCACTGTTGGCATGGTCCCGAAGACGTGCCAAAAAAGGACCACCGGCAAAATAATATGGGCGAGGCGGCGGTGTGATTTAGAGAATTCCAAGTAATTTGGCAATGCCCCAGACGACCAAGCCAACAACTAAAACAATCACGGATGCCTGTGTACGCTGAATTCTGTAAATGTGTTCGAGTCCGACAACGCTGAGATACATAGAATAGCCGACGGCGATCAGTCCGCCGATGTTTAAAGACCCGAGCTTGATCCAGCCGATGACCATCGGTGCCTGGCTATACGCATAGACTTTGAAAAGTGTGCGAAAGTCGCCTTTCGAATCCAAGGCTCTCAAAGCATACGTGGTTACGAAGGCAGATGCCAAAACGCAGAATATCTTTCCGATGAAACGAAATATGCCACCGATGTCGCCCGATATGATTTGCAGCAAACTGCAGATGCCTATCGAAATAACCATGAAGACAGCAGGCTCGACTAAATCTGGGTTGGCAGCGGCTTGTGCAAACAATTTGCCGGGCGAGAAAACTACTTCGTTGACTACGGTGAGATAGTATTTGGCGATCAGCTTCAAGTCGCCCCAGTTACGCTTTGGTTTGTCGCCGGTTGCTGGTTTTGCCGAGTTTGTGGCTGGAGGAATCGCAGTCGCGGCGGCCGATAAAGATTGTGGAGGAACAGCGCTGCTCTCTGCCACTCTATCCTCTGCTGTGGGAAGCGGAGCATAAGGCGCAGGAAACGGTGCAGCCGGCGGTGGAGACGGTGCCGCCGGTGCAGGAAACGGTGCAGACTGTGTCTGAGTCGGGGCATTCGGATATGGCACAATCGGTGCCGCCGGTTCTTGATATTGAGTGGGTGCTCCTTGTACCGGAGTAGCAGTGGAAAACGAAAACTGCGATGGCGGCGAAGACAGCTGTGAGATCGAAGCTGCAAATTGCGATGCTGGCTGCGATACGGGCGAGGGAGCCACCGGCTGAAATGTTGGTCGAGGTGCCTGGGGGGTCAAACTTTGATCGGCGTTTGCCGCGCCAGATTCAACTAAATAGGGTGATACTGAATGCGGTGCCGGAACGTTTTCTTGCGGCTGGATCACTTCCTGCTCGGTCTCTGCCGTGCTGCGGGCAAGTCGTTGCTCGGGTATATTTTGCGGTGTCGATGCAGGCACGTTTTTTGCTGGCTGTGGCAGTGGCCGATCCGGTATGCGATTCGGATCGTCTTGTGGCTGCCCAGATTTGTAGTCGGTCATTGTTGAATCCTTAGGCAAAGCCACTATCACTCCTATTACATCACATTGGCTAGCCAAAATGCTTTCACAATCCAGGGAAAATCTAGGCAGCAGTCTATGCGCAGCTCGTTATCCCTTCGTCGACCAAAGATTTCAACTAGTGTTTACACAATTGGCGATTGCGCAAATGAGTCGCCACGACTATCAGGTTGCCGACTGTTATTAACGGCAATTCAAGAGAGTCTGCGAAAAATTTGCCGGAGCCGAATGTGGCTATCAAAACGATGGTGACGCCGACGAGCATCGAAATCAGAATTATAGCGTTTCGGTGCTTGAGATAGCTCGGGATGATCGCCAGGCACGCAAACGCCACAACAAAAAACGCCAAAATGCGATGAGTTGTGTGCCCGCTGAGGAATTGCAGACCGATCATGGGCAAAAGCGTGATCAAAAACGGCATGGAAACGCAATGGATCAGGCAAAGAGTCGAAGCGACGATGCCCATCGTGTCGGCCGACACAATCTGTCTGCAGCTGTCATGGCTATGCAGATGAAGAACTTCCTGCGCGTTAGTTGTTTCCAACAAGGTCCTGCTCCAGACTGGAAATCGTTTCCATTTTCAACTATACAGCGATTCGAGCAGATGGTCTAGTTGCTTGTCTAAACTGTTTTTGGAGCCCTACAAACCTCTCTGGATTGACAATCAGCGGTATCGTCCGCAGTTTGGACAGGTTTCGGACAAAATAGACTCAATGCCCTGCCGGGCATGCATTTACAGCGAATTGTGCAAATCTGACACCGAATTAGCTTTTCGAGCCCGGGCGCTTTTGCTTGCAATTCGGGCACAGTCCAAAAATTTCGAGAACGTGGCTATGAATCTCAAAGCCATACTTATTGGAGACGGCGTGCTCGAGATCTTCCACCAGGCACTGATCGAGGTGAATGCTACTGCGGCACTGGTCGCAAATCAGGTGATGGTGGTGCTCTCCGGGCTTGACGAGTTCGTAGCGGCG
>CAJCHQ010000704.1 GCA_903970295.1 Bryobacterales bacterium | reverse complement strand
TCGACTGGCTCGCACGCTGGCCTGGTTGGAAGCAGCCAGCGGGCAGATATATCTGTCGATGATGGTTGCCCGTCTGGTCGGCTTGCACATTGTCGGCGCTCAGGCGGCGGTAGCTGCTCGTCGAGATAATGTTGGCGACTGATGTGCGCACAGGCGGCGATTTTTTCCATTGACCAGTTTTAAATCGTGAGCTCAGTCAAAATAATGGCCGCGGAATGTTTTAGAATAAGCGATAGTCGGTTTCATTTATTTCCACACTAAGAGGACGCTATGACTTCAAACGGCGGCCACAATGGCTCAGATCAACTTCTTTCCGGTCGAGTTGCGATCATAACCGGTGCCAGTCGAGGAATCGGCCGCGCGCTAGCCCTGCGTTTTGCGCAGTCGGGCGCGCATGTTGTCATTGCTGCCAAGTCTGAGGAATCATCCGACAAACTTCCAGGCAGCATTCACTCGGTTGCCGAAGAAGTGAGAGCTCTCGGTGCCAAAGCGCTGGCGGTTCGCTGCGATGTGAGATCAGAAGAAGATATTCAAAATATGGTCGACAAAGCCGTGCAAGAATTCGGCAAAGTCGACATTCTCGTCAACAACGCAGGTGTTTTGTGGTGGGAACCGGTTTTAAAAACACCGCCGAAACGATACGAATTGATGTGGCAAATCAATCTCAGAGCGCCTTATCTTTGCAGCGTCGCTTGTCTGCCGCATATGGTCAAAAACGGCTGGGGTCACATCATCATGTGCAGCCCGCCGATGACACTCACGCCCAGTCCAGGTTACGTCACTTATATGACCACTAAAATGGGTGCCACGCGCCTGGCCATCGGCATCGCCGCGGAGCACCGGCGGGACAATGTCGCCGCTAATTCATTGTGGCCGGCGACACCGATTGAGAGCCAGGCGACGATCAATTGGGGCTCAGATAAGATGGGTGGCAAAGAGACCTGGCGTTCTCCAGAGATTCTCTGCGATGCCGCTATGGAAATTGTCAAAACTGAACCAAAGCAGTTAACCGGCAAAATGCTGATTGACGAAGAGCTCTTGAAAGAAAGAGGATGGACGCAAGAGAAAATCGATTCTTACTGGACGATGGGCACTCCGCCCAAGAACCCACTGTGGATCGATGGGCGCGCGGCTTCGGCGATGATGGCCAAAAAGGAGCAGGCATGAGCACTATGCAAAAGACTGCAGATAACGAGCAATCGGCAGCATTCAAATCGGTGAAAGTGGAACGTTCGGAGCATGTCGGCACGGTCACGATTCTAGGTCCAGGTCCGGGAAACGCTATGGGACCAGACTTTTGGCAGGAGTTCCCTCTTGCAGTCAAGCAACTCGATGCCGATAAATCTGTGCGCGTGATTGTGGTGCGGGGTAACGGCAAGCATTTTACTTATGGTCTCGATCTGCCGGCCATGCTGCCGGCTTTGAACAAGCCGGGCAAACTACTAGGAGCCGAGCGTCTGGAATTTTTACAGCTTGCTAGACGAATGCAGGATGCGATTTCCGTCGTTGAGATCTGTGACAAGCCGGTCATTGCGGCAGTTGCAGGTTGGTGTATTGGCGCTGGAGTCGATTTGATTTCGGCTTGCGATATCCGAATCTGCTCCAGTGATGCTAGATTCAGCGTGCGCGAAATCAAAGTCGCGATCGTCGCCGATCTTGGCAGTTTGCAACGTTTGCCTCGCATCATCGGTGATGGGCACACACGCGAGTTAGCGCTCACCGGTAAAGACATAGATGCTGCTCGCGCTTTGCGCATTGGTCTTGTCAATGACGTTTACGATACGCCTGAAGCCCTGGCAGAAGCGGCTCTGAACTTAGCGACGGAGATAGCTGATAACTCACCGCTGGTGGTGCACGGTGTTAAAAAAGTGATGAATGAAAGCCGCGATTTGACTGTCGACGAAGGGCTGCGTCACGTAGCTGTTTGGAACTCTGCGTTCTTGCATTCCAGCGATCTCGAAGAAGCGATTCGGGCATTCATGGAAAAACGCGCGCCGAAGTTCTAGCCGGCACTGCCTTTCAAACGCTTGCGACAGGGTTATTGCGGTCTGCCAAAAAAATCACGTCGGAAATTGAGCATGTCGTTTGGCGGCTCCGCACCTTTCAATGCCAGGAGCTGAGATGTGATGCGGTATGCGACCGGGCGAATTCTAAACTCGCCTTCGAACGGGCTGCTGTTAATGAGGACGAGATACAAATTCAGACTCAATGTTATCGTTACCAATGCCGTCATCGCCATCTGCGCTTTAAGACTTTTGGTGCTGAAAAAATAAGTGAACGAAATAGTGGCGACGCCCCCGCCAATTAGAACGAGCCAGAGCACGGGCGAAACAAAACCACCAGCCTGCACGAGTCTCGATCGCCTGGCGGTCAACATTGAGCTGTAGTTTTCCAAAATGGAATTATAAAAACTTTGTTCCTGGTTCGTTAGCGGTTTGCAGTTTTTGATCGCCTTCCAGATATGCTCTTGTGCTTTGAATGTCTCCGAGCAAAGCATGCCGTGGATCATGAGTTGCCATTCTTTATCGGCAACCGCATTCGAATATTCCAGCAAGGCCTCGCCTAGTTCGTCTTTGTTTTTTGCAGGCAGTCCGTCGGCATATCGATAAATGTTGAGGAGTGAATTAGCCTCGGTCGAGATCGTCACTTTCGCTTGTTGCACTGATTCCGAAACATTTACGACGACGAATCCAAGCACGACTGCATAGAGTGTGCCTAAGATCGAAAGCAAATAGCCGCCGACTTCGTGATGACCTTCAGTGTCTGCCCATTTCTGCCGCACAAAATAGAGACCTGCGATTGCTACGAGAGTACTGCCACCGACAAGCAGAATAAATGCGACGAACGAACTCAAATTCACATCCCTTTTGCGACACTGGAAAGAAATACATTATGCTAGATTACGGCAGTCAAGTCATGAATGTGAGCGTTTGAGACGACTTTTGTAGCGAGGAAATTGTCATGCGAGCGATGATGATGGATGTTCCACTGACCGTCGGCAGTATAATCGAACATGCCAATCGCAATCATCCGGAACAGGAGATTGTGTCGGTTGACAGCCAGGGAGTTCATCGTTATCAGGTTCGCGATCTATACCAGCGGGTCTGCCGATTAGCGAACGCTCTGACTGAATTAGGCATCAAGCCGGGCGATCGAGTAGCAACATTCGCCTGGAATTCTTACAGGCATTTGGAACTTTATTTTGCTGTACCTTTGGCTGGCGCCGTACTGCATACAGTAAATATCCGTCTATTTGCCCAGCAAGTTGCCTATGTTTTGGATCATGCGCAGGACAAAGCGGTCTTCTTCGATAGCTCTCTAGCAGCGGCGTTGCAGCCGGCTATCGAGCAGTCTGCTTCTGGCAATCGTAAAATGATCAGAATGGGTGCTCCTGTCGAGCACTTTAGCGACGTCATCGATTATGAGGAACTGATTGCCAGGCAGGCAGCGGGTTTTTCCGCTCCGGAAATCGATGAACTGGATGCAGCCTCATTGTGCTATACCTCGGCTACAACTGGCGAGCCGAAAGGCGTGCTCTATTCACATCGTTCGACGGTGCTGCATGCTTATGCTTCAGCGTTGCCTGACGTAATGGATATTCGCAATTACGAAACGGTACTGCCGATGGTACCGATGTTTCATGTCAACGCCTGGGGTTATCCATACACTTGCACACTGGTCGGGGCGAAGCTTGTTTTCGCCGGTGATGTTTTCGGCGCGCCCAGACTGATTCAAATTCTCGATCAAGAGGCGGTAACTCTTGCTGCCGGTGTGCCCACGATCTGGATGCGCGTGCGCGACGAATTAAAACGAACCGGCACTCGTCTTAAGACGGTGAAGAAGGTTTTGATTGGAGGCTCTGCCGTATCTGCATCTTTGATGAGAGATCTTGATGAGCTTGGCTTGGAAGTGATCCACGGATTTGGTATGACCGAAACTAGTCCGTTGGTTTCAATCGCCCGCAAGTATTT
>CAJCHQ010000703.1 GCA_903970295.1 Bryobacterales bacterium | reverse complement strand
ACATCCAATACCGGCAACTATGGCACCACCCCTAACACCGGCAACTACGGCACCACATCCAATACCGGCAACTACGGGACAGCGACGAACACTGGCAACAATGCTGCTAACTCCACAAGCCAACTTCAGCAAGCATCCACGCAAAGCACCGGGTCCGGGCTTGTGAATTCAGTTACTAGCGCGGCCAGCAGCGCTTTGAGCACAGCGAGCAACTTGCTGGGCGGCACCACTGGAGCTTCAACTGGTTCCACACTGCCCACGTTCCCGAATTGGAACAAAAAATTTCCGCCTCTGCCGCCTGGCTCACAGTACAGCACGCAAGGCGGCACAAACAATCCGCAATTCCCCGGGTGGCAAAACCTTTTCACTACGGGCATGACGACTTTTGCACCGCTACCGCCGGGTACAACTTACGGCACCGACGGTGGCACAAACAATCCACAATTCCCGGGTTGGCAGAATCTTTTCACCACGGGTATGACCAAATTCGCTCCTCTTCCTAGCGGAGACAGCTATAATCAGGCGCAGACTTACAGCAGTGGCACTGGCACTGGAAGTGGTATCAGCGGTGCAACCACAGGAACCGGAATCAACTCGGGCACAATCGACGCGCCTTAACACCGGACAACCGAATTTGTTCGCCCAGATGCCGCACGGACAAGTCTGCCTTTCCTTGAAGCTGGGCTTTCGAAGCACCATTTGATGCCTGCATAGCCAAGCCGCTAAGCCTACCGAAAGTTCGTTGGCTTATTACGAAAGACCGATTTAGCAAAGGCTGAAAGTGCGTTGCATTATTCAACTGGCGTGTCTTCGAGCCACTCAAAAAAAAACCAGCTTTCACAGTTGATTCTTTGGATGGGTAAGGTTTAAAGGGGTCTACCCGCTTTTGCGTCGGCAATGAACGTACAAAATTATGGAGTCATAAATCCGCTGGGAAAAAAGTATAGATGAACAAATCCATTTTTGCCCTTGCCGCCTCTGTCCTCATCTTCTGTTCGTTTTTGGCAGGTAGGTCGGCGCAGGCCGAGGAGGCTATCGTAGGCATGAATGCTGCTATGTCACATCTTAGTATTGCTGATCAAAACTCCCGCTTCTATGCGCTCCAGGCTGCCGGTGTTCGATTTATTCGGTCCGGTATAAAGCCTGGCGAAAAAGGAATCGATTTCGACAGACGCGCCAAAGCTCATGGAATCAAAATTCTCTGGCTGGTCGAATTAAATATAGTCCTGATGCACCCACGATGCCGTACCCAAATCAATTTGGTCCCGGTTGTTGGGGCGGACATCCTCTTTCTTCTGCTGATCCGGATCAGTTTCGTAGTTATTTTGAAACTATACTCGCCAAGCTTGAAAAAGAAGGAATTACGCTGGCTGGCTTTGAACTAGGAAATGAGCTAAATTCAGGATGTTTCAATGCCGATTTTCCTCTTTCTCCTCCGCCTCCTGGCCAAGCAACACTGTTTGGACTAGACGATTTGTATCACAATCCCAGCGCTCAACCAGTTATTAAGGGATATCGCCAATATTTGAAAGTTCTGTCCGTTCTGAAAGACGTGCGAGATCATTCTCAGCTCAATCAGAAAACTCCAATTATTAGTTTCGGCCTCGTCACCGCCGAAGCTCCCCCAGGACCAGCTCCGCACAACAAGCTGAATGCAGTCAGTGCCAGTGCGACGATTGAGTATATGCGCGCGGGCGGTCTCGATAAATTGGTCGATGATTACGGGCTACACACTTATCCTGTCGGTGACGCTCCGGGAAACCCTGAGGCTGCAAAAGGCCGCCGCGATAGACTGGCGCAATATGTTTTTATGCAGTGCCACTCAGAAGGCAGTCCGCACGGCAAACCAGGCTGGGTCACAGAGTGGGGATTTGAAAATAAAGACACATCTTGCCCTCCGGATGAAACCAAACAGGTTGCTTTGGTGCGCGAGATGATGGACGACTTCCGAGAGTACGCAGCAAAGAAAAAGCTGATGGCGCTGTTTTATTACACCTGGGCTGAAGATAATGGTGACCACTGCGGCGTATATCGTTGTAACGAGCTGACGGAAACCGGTCGCTCAGCGCTCCAACCTCTTACGTTCTAAATTGGCAAATCACGGGTGACAATGCGCTCATCGCTAGGGCTAAACCCAGCCAATGCGGTCATTGATGGATTCGACGCTCTGACCTCCAAAGACATCACGCCGTTTCAATTCAAAAATCAAGCAGAAATAAATCACTCAATAGCAGGGGTGGTCGGTGAGCTCGCTGGTACGACGGCAGGTGTCATCGGATTTGGTGCTGCGTTTGGCTTATTCAGAGCCGGTGAAGCGACGATAACAGCGGCGAGTTGGATCACAATTGGGCTTATGGAGTGGGGTTCTCAGAAAACTTTTTCAACCATCGTCTGGCAAAGTTCAGGCCCACGATGAATTACGGTTGTAACGGCGCTCATCTTCCGCTGGATAGCAATATCCATAAACCGCTCAGTGACTAAACAACGACCGTAGCTTCTCCGCGCCTGTTAAAAGTGGATGACGGAATAACATTTTATAGATAGATGCCCTCGACGTGAGTGGTGTTAGAGATCGGTAACTGCTCTAATCGTTGACCGAAAGCACCAGCTGTGGTGTCGGTATATGATGGTCGGCGCGAATCGGCACGATCGCTGTGCCAACGACAAAGAATTCGATCACGTGCGGCGACCAACCATAATTTCCCTCATGAATGTCGACGCCGACAATGCCTTCTGCCTTAACGTGTTCGGCTTCGACTTGCATACGCTCCATCGCCAGTTCGCGCGCATCGTATAGTCCTTGAGTGAAGTTTGTCATCTCGACATTCTTACCGATGTTTTTGAACATCTGCCCAATGCCCTGCAAAGCAATATGATAGACGCAATTGCCCATGACCATGCCCACCGGTCGATAGCCGGCTTTGAGAAGAGTCCAAAAATCTTGCCCCGATAAATCACTAGTAAATGGCTTGTTTTGCACACGCCATTGCTCACCGGTACCATCAGCTCGATATACTGCCGTGCCAATTGCCACGAATTCTGCCAAGTCCTGATTCCAATCCATGCGCTTAGCGGTCAATCGCACGCCCACGATGCCGTCAGCGCCGAGCTCGGCCGCCTCTTCCTCCATCCGGGACATTGCCAATTCTCGAGCGTGGTAAAGGGCTTGAGTGAGAACTTCCATTTCCTGGTTTTTGGTCCAGGCCGCAAGCTGAAAGCCAATGTGATAAATCGAACTGCCCACTACCAAACCCGCAGCCTCGAACCCGGCTTCTTTAACCAAAAGAAACTCATTCACGGTCAGGTCGCTGGTAAACAAAACTCGTTTACCACCCGTGCCCCGCATCTCTTTCAGCCGCTTGTGAGCGTCTTCTGGAACGCCCTGGCTCATATCATCAGGCATGCTTTACTCCTTCCACAATCAACCCCCTCTAAAATCAACAAGCACATTGCGCTTCTCTTCCTTGCGGAGATCGATCACCATCAATCGATTAGCTGGTTGCACGGGCGGTGCTTTATTTACCGCGGTCCCGAGAGCAGAAAAGTTGATCAGCAAGTCGATCTGCCGGTTGTTCTCGGAACCGTGCTCGATTTTTTCAATGTAATGATTGATCGTCATGCCCAGACAACCATCTGCTTGCAGCGCACTGATCTCTTTGGTCAGTCGACCGACAGCCAGGTTCCGCGCTGAATAAAAACCATTGCTATAAGATTCGATTTCTTGATTTTTAAGTCCGAGCCCGAGACCAAAAACACCGTATAACTGAGATTGCGCTCGCCAGTTCGTCCAGATGTAGTAAGAGCAGAAGCCCATGACCAGCCCTTTAGGTCGGTAGCCGGCCTTATAGAGTTGCCAGAATTCTTGACCATTCAAATCGCTCGTGAAAGGCTCTTCTGCCGGTGGATAGCCAGGGATTCGCACCGCTGTTCCGTATGCCGTGAATTCAGTCATGCGCGTGCCCATCCCTGATGGACGAGCGTGCAAGCGCACACCGATCACCCCTGACGCACCGAGAAGCTGAGCCTCCCTACGCATGCGAGCGATGGCCAGGTGACGCGCGTGAGTTTGCGCCTCAGTCACTTTTTGCAATTCGCCCGTGGCCCGATAAGGTCCCATGTAGGAGCCCCAGAAACTGACATTATAAAAGGCTGTGCCCATCACCTGAGAGATCGTTTCGATCCCAGCTTCTTTGGCCAACAAAAACTCGCGCACAGACAGGTCGCTGCTAAAAAAATGCTTGTCGGCTTGCAAATGCAGATCGATGCGTTGCTTCGCCAGAGGAGGAATGTCACCATTTTCCAGGGCAATACGACCGGCCTGCTGCATGGCAATCTGTTGTTTTTCAGCTGCCGTTTCCGGCTTCCAGAATCTCCACCAGGGCATCGATAACTCCTAACCAATCACAAATTTGTTTAGAGCGTCTCGCGTTTGCGCGTTGTGTTGAGCCGATTTTGCTAATTCAGCGGCCAGCGCCTTAATCCATTCATCGACAGTCAGGGAAGTTGTTTTCAACACGACGCCGCGCACGATCTTCATATTTCTCGCCGTCACTGTTCCGGTTTTTTCTTTAACAAGCTGCAAATGACAATCATCGAATCGCACGGTTAGTTGCCGCACCGGTCTGTCAGATGAAAGAATCCAACCGCCTCGCTCGACCGATGTGTTCTCAGGCATGATCACGAGCAATCGCGTCGCCAAAGTTTCGAGCAACTCTTTGGCCTCGTCCTTACCCATTTTCAAAGCAGCGGCGAGCGCTTCAACTTGAATTCCGTGATCGAAATCTTCTTGCATACCATTGCGTTCCGCGTGATTTGCGCAAAGTCTAGCATGTCCCGCGAGTGAGGCAGATCATTTGCCGGCTCTGGCTCGGGAAGGCTGGCCGTTAAATAAAATTATCGACGCTATCCCAGCCTAGGGATTGCTTTGATTGGTTTGACTGGTTTGACTGGTTTGACTGGTTTGCTGCCCACCACTGTTGGATTGATTGAAATTTTGCAAGCCGGGTTGATTGGCATTCTGTCTTTGTTGCCCATTCTGGCTTTGCTGCCCTTGGTTCC
>CAJCHQ010000702.1 GCA_903970295.1 Bryobacterales bacterium | reverse complement strand
GTATAAAACCGCTCGCAGAGAGCTCCTCGAGTCGAAAACGCAATCTATCTGTATTTGCCACCGGTATGACGGCAGCCGATCCGCTCAATGTTCCTTGAAATTGCATGCATCACCCCGTCGAGGAATGCGACTACGGTCCATGGCAACAGCCTATACTCGAAATCGGTCGACCTCGGGTCAGCTGATTAAACCGAGTGGCGCGAGATTATGATCTTCCGATCGGTAAGGAAGGGGGAACATTACCATCAATAGCAGTTGCTGAAGAACAGTAAGTGACTGATCGTCAAAATAGCGAAAATTTGTGTCGGCCTCGTGTCAAAAATAAGGACAGTCTCCGCACAAAAATTAAAAAGGCAACCTACTAATTTATGTCGTAATAACCGAATTGAAAAAAGCGACGAGCGAGAGGTAGCACCTTATCTGGTACCATCCTCTCGTCGCCTAGCGCATTGGTCCATGGCCAGAGCTCCTACGGCAGCTGCACAGTTGTGAGCAAGCGCTCGACCGCAGAAGTCAACTTCCAGGAACCGTCGCCAACAAGTTCAAGCACCTGATCGTGACGCCGGGCAATGTCCGGCTGCTGAGTAACCGTGACAATGGTGGCATCAAGACCTTCGAGGAGCGAGAAAATATGCTCCGCTTCAGACTCGAGTCCGACTGTAGGCTCATCGAGAAATACATATTTCGGCTTGGCCATTAACAACCTGGCCAGACCAATACGCTGCCGGTCGATTAAGCTGACTTTTTCCTCCCAATTGTTTTCCTCATCCAAACCGTAAGTTGCTTCTACTTCTTCCAGCTTGAGCAACTTCAGCCATCTGCGCACCCGCACGTCGGTCAGTTGCTGACCGTCGCCAGGATAGGCTAGAGCCTGCCTCAGTGTGCCCTGTGGTACATAAGGCGGTTGCGCGAGAAACATTACAGCCGGGCGGCTTGGCAGGTGGACGCACCCATCACCGCCTCGCTCGATACCGGCGATCACACGCAAGAGCAAAGCACCCGATCCATCCGCACTTGAGATTGCCAGACTCGAGCCATTTTCGACCACGAACGAAAGCGGTTCGTTCGTCATTTTCGCACCTGTGTCCGGCTTTAACACAGTTAGCTGGTCGAGAGCAAAATGATCGGCGTCGATTATCTGAATGCCCGATCCAGCAGGCACTTCGTTGTGATGTCGATAGAGTGCCTCCAGAAAAGATCCCAGCCGATTCGTGGTTGACGCGAAGTCACTGAAATTACCAAACTGTGAAACGAGCAGTGCCGCACTGTTGTACATCTGGGCGAAAACAAAACTGGCCTGGGCCAGATCACCCCAGGTTAACTCACCGTTGAAATAATTATGAGCTAACAGTCCAAACGGTATCAGCGCCACCATGTAGTTATAGAAAGTGGTGAAATAGGCGAGGCGCCGGTTGATTCTGACGATTTGCTCGAAGTTGGCAGTGACCAAGTCAAATTTCTCACCGAGCACTTCGCGTTCGTGTACTTCCGCGCGCAGCAAGGCTATGGACAAGATGTGTTTGCGCACCAAGCCGACATCGAGACGAAAGTTCGCCTCGATCATGTCTTGCTTTGCAGCCAAAGGCACGAGTTTGCGAGCCAGCAAGATAGCAATTCCCGAACCGACTGCCGGATAGACAAAAGCGAAAGCGGTCAGAAACGGAGAGATTTGCCACAGAGCCGGCGTGAAGAAAACAAAATTAGTCAAACTTTCGACCAGGGAAAAGAACAGGCCAGCAGCCTGCAGACTGAAGTCTTTCACGTTCTGGGTGATGCGCCACTCCAGATTGTCGATCGCCGGTTCGCCATTCATGCGGTGAAGAGTGTTTTTGGCCAGCGCTAGAGCAATCACGAACGGCGTCATGAAGCGACGAAATTTGAGAGCCTGCATCGACCGATAAAAACCGAAGTTGACGAACATAGGCACCATTAGACAGAGCCAGAGCGCCCAATATCCCAGGTACAGATAAGTATCTTCCGAATGCCGGTCGTGCACGGTATCGGTGTATTTCTTCAGGGCGTAGCTGACTTGCACATTGATGAAAATGTAAGCCAGCAAAAGCGCCAGTGTCACAACGAGGGAGAAAATGGCACCGCGACGCTGAGGACCGCTAAAGTAGGGCTTGATGATGTTGCACATCCGCCGGATCGGAACCGATTTGTCGCCAGCGGGAGGGGAAACACTCCGGAGCAATTGATCACTCTTCGTGAGTGACATGACCTTTCTCCTTGCTAAACCAGAACACCGAAGCACTTTCTTCGAGAGAGCTATTAGGGTGAGTACTGGCTGTTGGCTTTGTCTTCGTTGAAGGTGAAAAATAAGAGATAACTCCACCTATACCGCAGAGAATTCAAGTAGGGCTATAGAAAGCAGGTTTTGTTTTGTTGAGATTTCTTGCCCGAGAGCGCTTGCAGACTTTTCAAGATCTCGACTAAATCCCTTAAAAATATTTTTTCGAGCTAATCAGCCCGTGGCACGGGATTTGGCGTATTAGCGCGGATAGCGAGGGGGCAATCAACTCGAAGACCTGGGGACCAATCTTCACTCGCACTGCCGACGAAAAAAACTAGGCACTGCGTTTTCATGGGCAGATAATGAGAGTGCAAATGTGGAGAGAAGATGTCCGCCTTCTGGGACAATCTAAGTGAGAGCGTGGCCGAGGTCCTGGCTATTGCTCAGGCTGAAACAAAGGATTTCGGCGTCCAGGAAATCGGCAATTTAACCATTTTTCTGGGCATTCTTGGCGAGGCTAAAAGCCTAGCAGCGACAGAATTGAACGCCCTCGGCGTCAATTACGACAGCGTCAAACCGGTGGCAACAAAATTTTTTCGATACACGCTAGAGCCAGGTGCTCTAGGCCAACTCAAACAAGCTTTGCGAGATCTGCAAATCAGATTCATGGGTATCCCATTGTCTACTGCCGCCAATCGCACATTTGAATTCGCCCACAGACAAGCTCAAATGAGAGGTTCTTTGATTTTGCCCGAAGATCTTCTGCTGATCATGCTCAAACAAAAAGACCCGGAAGTGATCATTCTTTTGGGCAAGCTGAAGGTAAATATGCCCTGGCTTCACGACAAAATCGTCAACATGCTGGAAACCGAAAGTGAAAACTAGGGCTGTTGCAAGACGAACTCGATGCGCTTCTTCAAAGAAGGGTGCGAGAACAGCCAGAATTCAATCAGAGGAGGAGGCTCGGGCTCGGAGAGATTTTGCTGTGAGAGCGCAACAAAGGTTCGCGCCATGGACGGTCCATCTTTTCTCAGAGTCAAACCGAATCGATCCGCTTCGTGCTCGATTTGACGTGAGTAGGCGTTGATCGCCGGATCAGCGAGGAATGTCACCAGGGTCGCAATTAGAACAAGTGCCGGCATACCGGCTAGATCATCCAGGGACTGAATACCCCAGCGAGCAGGCAGTTTGGCAAAGAGTTTTCGCGTCCAGAGCAGATTGACCGGCAAGCAGGCGAGGCTAATCGCAACGGCTAAGGCGCAACCCCAATAGACATGTTTCAGTACGTAGTGACCGAGTTCATGTGCCACCACTGACAGTACCTGATCTTCTGGCATGTGCCTGAGAGTCGTATCCCAGATTACAATCCGGGCAGAGGAGCCAATTCCGGTTACGTAGGCATTGATCTTGTTCGTCTGTTTGCTGCGATCGGAAACGAAGATAGGGGCGTCTGGCAATCCGGACTGAGCGGCCAGAGCCTTGATATCGTTACGCAAAGGACTATCTGCCAGCGCAGTGAATTTGTTGAATATAGGGTCGAAAATCAGTGGTGCGAGAAAGACCAGACTTAGAATGATCGGCACAGATACGCCGAAAAGTACGAACGGCCAATTCCGTGGAAAACGGCGTAGCGTTTTGTACAAAAGCCACCACAGAGGAATTTCAACTGATACTCCCAAAAACAAATGCTTAGCCCGCTCTAATAGCCAATCGGAGCATGTTTGATTGCTCAGCCCGAATTGATGTTCCAGCCAGAAGCTGCTGTAGAAGCTCAAAGGCATTCCCGTAAGCCATTGGTAGGCGAGAAAGCCGCTGACGAAAATCGCAACCTGGACCAACAGGAATTTGGATCGCGCCTGGGCATATGCTCGCAAGCGCATAGCCCAACCGAGCTGAAGAAAGACCCAGGCGATAACAGTATCGAATAAAATCCAGACAAAATATAAGGCGTAATGAATGCGCGAATAACGCAGCATTTCCTCGGTCAGCCTGGGAAAATAGTTCGCCGCAACCGCACCAACCTGCGCAGATGAAGCCGGATTGGCACATGCGGCCACGCTGGAACCGAAAACAGACGCGGCAATAGCCACCGCCAGCAGTGGCAAATATGAACTGGAAGCCTTAGTCTTCAAGCACTTTTACAAACCCAATTGCCGCGCGATCACAAGACGTTGAATTTCGGAAGTACCCTCGCCGATTTCACACAGTTTGGCATCACGCAAAAAGCGCTCGGCCGGGAAATCTTCGATGTAACCGTAGCCTCCGTGAATTTGCACACCCAAATTGCAGACCTTGCTGGCGATTTCAGAAGCAAACAATTTTGCTTGCGAGCCCTCGAGTATCACCCGTTTGCCATGATCCTTCATCCATGCAGCGTGGTAAAGCATTAGCCTGGCGGCGTTGATCGAGGTGGACATATCGGCAAGATAGCCCTGAATGAATTGGAATTTGCCAATCGGTTGACCGAAAGCTTCTCTTTGTTTGGCGTAAGAGAGAGCGGCATCGAAAGCGGCCTGAGCTATGCCAAGGGCGAGCGCACCGATGGAAATACGACCTCCTTCTAAGGTTTGCAGCGCTTGCTTGTAGCCTTCGCCGACGGCACCGATCAAATTTTCTTTGGGAATCTTGCAGTTGTCGAAAGTCAAACTGGCTGTGGGCGATCCACGCATACCCATTTTCTTTTCGGTCTTACTCACTGAAAAACCGGGCGTGCCTTGTTCGACTATGAACGAAGATATGCCTTTGCGACCTTTGCTCGGATCGGTCATAGCCATGATGATCGCAACATGGGCATGCGTCCCGTTGGTGATGAACTGCTTGGTGCCGTTCAAAACGTAGTGATCGCCCTCGAGTTTAGCTGTGGTTTTCTGAGAAGAAGCGTCCGAACCCGTACCCGGTTCCGTCAGCGCCCAGCAACCAAGCCATTCGCCTTTGGCCAATTTGGGCAGATATTTTTGCTTCTGCTCTTC
>CAJCHQ010000701.1 GCA_903970295.1 Bryobacterales bacterium | reverse complement strand
ACCCCAAAATATAAAATGGGCGCATATGAAATTTCTGCAAGCACCAGTTTAATGGTTGGCTTTGACCCCCGCCGCCACTTTATTTGTGGACTTCGGCCGCGGCTTTGATTTTCTCCAGAGTCATTTTCGCCTGTTTGTTTTCGGGATCGAGTTTGCAAGCGGTTTCGGCGTATTTGATCGCTGGTGGAAAATTGCCATCGGCTGCGTTAATGCCTGCTAACAAAATGAAAGCGGCGACATTTTTGCTATCCAGTTCGACGCATCGCTGCAGACATTTCATTGCATCTTTTCGTTCGTTCTTCATGGCATAGGCATCGCCCAGGTAGTAAAGCGAGTCCGGGTCATCGGGTTTCAGTTCGAGTGCTTTTTTCTCTTCTGCGATTTGCCCGTCGGGATCTCGCTTCAGTCCCAGAAGCATGCCCAGGTCGCGATGGGCGCCGGCATGTTGCGGATCCAATTTGATCGCCTGTTTGAACTCGTTCATCGGTTCATCAGGGTTGTTGCTGATGCGCGTTAAGACCTGACCGAGTTTGTAGTGCGCATCGGCATCGTTTGGCTGCACCTTCAGACCCGAATGCAGGGAGGCTGCTGCTTCTTTGTACTGTCCCTTGCGGATCTGGGCGCGCGCCATGCCTACCCAGGATTCGATGTCGTCTGGTTTTAGCTTGGCGGCTTGCTTGAATTGTTCGATCGCATTGTCCAGTTCGCCGGCCATCAAATAAGCGTTCCCCAGCCCTTTGCGTGTCTTGGGATTGTTGGGATTGGCGTCGACGCCGGCTTTGAAGCGAACGATGGTGGCAGTCATCTCATCTTTGTCGGTGCCGGCGAAACATCTGTCGACGGGGGACGACAAGGCAGCCGCGCCTAGCAAGCAGACCAATGCGGCTCGTTTGAAATTGAACATTCTTACCTCGTTAGTTTTTGGGGATTTTGCGCCACTTCTCGATTGAGAAGCTTAGCTAAAACAGCTTTGGCTGCTTTGTCTTGGGGATTCAATCGGATCCCCTGGCGATACGCATTGAGAGCATTGGCTCGGTCTCCGGAGCCTTCATAAGCCTCACCGAGAGCGAGAAAGGCGAATTGATTCGTTGGCTGCAGTCGAATTGCTTCTTTTTCGGCAGCAATTGCTACTCGATAATCTTTTTTCTGCACATAGCATTTGCCCAGCCCAGCGTAGGCAAGCGAGCTCTTCGGGCTGAGCTTGAGCAATTTCAAGTACGTGGCGATCGATTGATCGGACCGATTGACGATCTGTTGGGCCACAGCCAGGTCGTAGAGCGCGTTTAGATTATCTGGTTTGCTCGCCAGAATGGTCGTGAATTCTTTGATCGCCTCATTGACGTAACCGAGCTCCTCGAGGCAAACGGCATAATTACCGCGAGCCGACAGGTTTTTTGGATCGAGGGCGAGCGCTTGTTTGAACTGACCGCCGGCTTCATCCCAATCGCCTTTTTTCATAAGGATGGCGCCCATTTCGTTGCGCGCCTCCGGGTTATTGTTGTTGAACTTGAGGGATTCGAACAATTCCAGAATAGCCTGGTCGTCGTTTCCCGCCGCCTCAAGGGATTTGGCCAATTCCAGATGGGCTTGCCAATTATTCGGTTTGCTCTCGACCGCTTCTTTCAAGACCTGGACAGACTGCAACACTGCCTTCTGTGCCCGTAACTTCTGCCCGCTGGCGATTAATTGCTCGACGTTGTTTTTAGCCTTGGCGCAATTTATATTGCCCGCCAATATACAGAGTAGTGCAGGTAGCACCGCCCTAGATATCACTGTTCGATTTTGGCGAAAATTGGAAAACACGCAAACATTATATAAGTGCTGCCTCAGTCAAAACTTGCTTTTTCGGGCATTAAGTGTGAGAAGCGAGTAAACTTGCTACTGAGGGATATCCAAAGTCGACGTGACTGATAACATCGGCGATGCATCTGGTGACTTAATTAATTCATGCCTGCGGATTTAGCTGTTTTTCATTGGGACCTGTTGTTCAAAGATCCGGTGACCATTGGTGTCAAGATCTGTTTTCCGCTTTTCTATTACACGTTGCATGGCTATGTCGCGACATGGATGGCTGTCCTCGCTCTTTTCAGACCTTATAAACCAATCTATATTCCTGGCACGCAAACGGCCCTTCCCCTGACACCAGGAATTTTTCCCAAGCGTCAGGCTAAGCTCGCGGCCGCCGTAGCTACGACGATCACAGACACGCTTTTGACCACGGCTGATATTCAGAAACAGGTGGAAGGCCTGCTCACCGAAGAGAACATATATGCCACCGTCGATCTTTTTGTCGATTCGGTATTGCAGGAATTTCGTGACACGGCCAAGCTGCACAGATTGGCTTCAGATCTGGCGGAACTCAGTCCGACATTGTTGCACCATTTCATCGAGTCGACAATCGACGGTTTGCAAACCGGCAAAGAAACGCGCGTGTCGGGCGTCACTGAAAAGCTGTTCGATCAAGTAATCGTCAACACCCGCATCAATCTCGACCAGGCAAACGAGATGGCTAATCGCATTATCGAAGCATTTTTGTCGCCTACCAAAATTCGCAACATCATAATCACAATCTTGAGTCCGCAAAATATCAACGCCATCGACGAATCGATTCAGGTTCACGCCGGTGGACCGTATAAGATCCTCGCTCGCATAATAGGCATCAAGCGGGTTTGCTACGAGTGGCGCAATTTTATGGAAAAAGAGCCGGAAGAATCGGAAAAGGTTCTGGGCGATCTGATCAAGCGTTTCGGTATTCGTGATCAGATCGCGATTGCCATTGCTAACTTCGATATGCGCTCGTTGCCTTTGCAAACAGTGGCCAAGCTAAAACAGAATCTGGTTCAATTCGTAGAAACTTTTTTGCTGCAACACAAGCAAGAATTGCTTGACGGCGTCACCAAAATTCATGGTGAAACCCTGGCCTCGGTGCGAGCGGCGGTTGTGCGTTTCAATCCGGAATCGATTCCAACCATCTGGATCGACAGAACCAAGCAGGATCTTTCGACTTTTGCCCACGCCTACTTGAAGCGGGAATTAGGAGTGCTTTTGGCGCGGGCGATTCCTGCTTTGGGCATGTACTCATTAATTGCTAAGAAGATTGAACTATTTTCGCCACACCAACTCGAGCAATTGGTCAGACGCGTCTGCGGCAAGGAATTGCGCTGGCTCGAATTTTTCGGGGGATTGATTGGCTTGTTAATGGGATTCACCCAGGTCGTGCTCAACGCCGCTTTTCCGTAAGAAGCTATTGTCAAGACTGGGCTAACGGCTCAGACTGACCTGTGGTTCAGTTTCGAGATTGGTGGGTGGATAACTCTCAGAAAGGCGGGTAGAAGCGTAACTTATTGCCACGGGCGGTTCGTTTTTCCAGCCTTCTGGGCTAATATTGGCTATCGAGCCAAACATGCTGACAAAAGAAACTTTATCCTTTTTAACCAGAATGAAGATTGTGCGCGGTCTTTCGTTGCCGGTCGCACATTTGCCCGGCATCAACCGCATGCCGCGCTTTCGTGTGCGGATTCCGCCCGAAGCTCAGGATCTTCTGGTCGGCCAAACTCTGGCTGACTCGTACTATGTCTTATCAGTGCTCGGTTATGGTGGCATGAGCGTCGTGTATAAAGCGAAGCGGCTGACCAAGCCGCGCATTTTTGCCATAAAAACATTACGACTGCAAAGCCTCTCTGATGAAAGAACGGTGAAGCGCTTTCAGCGCGAGGCTGAATTATTGCTGCATCTGAACCATCCTCGCATCGTCCAGGTTTCGTTCTATGGCACTACGAAACGCGGACAACCGTACTTCGTCATGGACTATTTGACCGGAGAAAATCTCAATTCGGTTTTCAAAAACGAGGCACCACTTCCACCTGAGCGGGTTAGAGACATTTTCAGTCAAGTTTGCGGGGCTGTCGATCACGCCCATCGCTGTGGTGTCGTGCACAGAGACCTGAAGCCTGGCAACATCATGCTCATGGAACAAGACGGGCAAAAAGATTTCGTCAAAGTCGTCGACTTTGGCATCGCCCGTTTCGAGGAGGAAGCGCAAAGATTGACACGCATGGGTGAGGTCTGGGGCAGTCCGGTTTATATGAGCCCGGAGCAATGTATGGGCTCGCAATTAGATGTGCGCTCCGATATTTATTCACTGGGAGTCGTAATTTTCGAGGCTCTTACGGGGCGTGTGCCTCATCTCGGCAAAAACTACGTCGAGACCATGTCGATGCAAATCATGAATTATCCCCGCCCATTTTTCGAAGTTTGTCCCGGACGCACGTTTCCTCCCGGTTTGGAAAAAGTGGTGCGAAAAGCGCTCGAGAAAGAACCCGATAAACGCTATCAGACGATGGGAGAACTGCGGGCCGATCTCGAACAAGTGGTGCCCAGACCCGGTAAGGATGGGCAGCCCGCGCACGTCTCCGAACCCCGGGGCACTGGTAATCGTTTGCCCGGATTACCGCAAACTGTGGCTAAACTGATGGAACAGGCGGTCAATCCTAATGCCAATAAAAAAACAAAGGTGGTCAAAGGACCGCTTACCGGAATACCGCCCAAGGGTCGTAGACCAACCGGAGAGGATTGGGAGAGCGGCAGAATTTCGTCGGCAAGAAATCAATCGTTTCGGGATTCGCAATCGCGCATAAAACATCTGCAGTCAGCTGCCAGTAAATCTTCGCAATCGATTTCATTGATGATTATGATTTTTGCTTTCGCGGCTATGACCATTGCTTTGATTGCGTTGGCGACACAACTTTTGGGCGGGCTGAAGGGCAATTCGCAATTGCAGCTGTTCGATCCAGGCTCGACGCAAACTCCGCTCCAGCAGCCACAATCGCCGCTGCAGCAGCCACCACAATCGCAGAATCCGCCCGGCGAGCAAGCGACGCCTTCGCCGCCGCAGCTTCTGCCAGACCCTTCCGCCAACCCAGATCAAACCAACACCAAACCTCTTTCAGCTAGCGAAGGTCCAGTACCAAAGTCTTCCAAAGGTGCAAGCGAAAATCCTTAGCGTTTGCGGCGGTAATAGTCGAGCAGTTCCTGACTCATCTGGCGATATTCATTTAAGCGTCCCGAGAATTTGAGCGCGGCGTCTGCCCTGGCCAGATCGCGGGCGGCAAAGGCATCGGCACCAGCTTTAGCCACTACTTCCAATT
>CAJCHQ010000700.1 GCA_903970295.1 Bryobacterales bacterium | reverse complement strand
AAAATCCATGCAGCCCTCGGCGCCCAGGCACTTTCGGCAATCAATCCGATGATACCGCTAGCGGTGATAGCCGACCAGCAGATGGGCGGCAAAGCGACCACCGCATTGCTTGGATCAGATGCCGCTGACACCGTGCGACATCTTCAAGAAGCTCTGAGCGGAGCCAAAGGTGCGGATCTCCTTAAGAAGATCAAAAGCGACGGCACTTACCGCCAGCAGTTGGAAACATCTTTGCACTCTGCTTTGACCGATTCCGAATTCAATACTTACGCTCGGCCTCTGCTTGAAACCGGCGCATTGCCTGTCTCTCTCGCTGACACTCTCAACGTTAGTGCATTCCACGACGACAAAAAACATTTGCTCGAAAATGTTTTGCTGGCTTCCCCCGAAGAAAAAGCAAAGATGCGCAGCGATGCCACCTACAGAGCCCATGCACTATCAGCACTCAGTCCTGACGCACAACAGATCGCTAAATTCGCTCTCGATCAAAATGTAATGCGCCCTGAAGACAAAATCCGCGCCTATATCTTAGGCGCTGGCATTGATGCCGATGAAGTGAAAGATTTGCTGCAGAACAATTCTCAAAAGCTGACTGCCGAACAACGCAACAAGATCAAGTCCGACTACGCACAAAAATATGGCTCAGATCTAATAAGCGATCTCCATTCTCGCGCCCCTAAAAAGCAAGCGCAAGAAATCATGCCCCTGATCGAGCGTCCGTCTGCCACTGCTGAGGAGGCTCTAGAGCGGAGCGAGCAAAAATGGTCAGCAAAGAAAGAGGCCGTCGGCACCAAATTGGTCGGAGCCTTCTGGGACGGAACCGGCGATTTGACGCAAGAGTCCATCGATCAATTCTCCACTACCGTGGCTCGGGCCAATGCCGCGCACACACAAATAACACAAGCCGATCGCGACAACCTGACCGATAATGTGAACAAGTCATTGTCACTTTTGCGGGCATCGCAACGCGGCATGACTGACGCAGCTGTGGACACAGGCATTGCGGTGGCAACTCTGGGAGCCGGTTTCGTCGTCGGCCCGGCTGCTTTAGTCACCACCGCTGTCGTCGGTGGTGCGATCTTGAAACCGGCGACTCGTGCCATCATGCTCGGTGATGATTATGACGCCAAGAATGAATTGATGCGCGATGCCGTATCGGGAGGCGTCAACGGTCTGATCAATTGCCTGGGACCAGGCGAAGTGGCCGCCGCTTTTAAACTTGGTGAGCGCGGCAGTTTAGCTGCTGTCGAGAACACAATTAAGGCTGTCGCTCCCTCCCTGCTGAAAGACGGTGCCGAAGAAATCGGACGCACTGAAGTCACCGCCCTGGTTCGTCGCGGTATCGTAGTTGGTGCGCGAAAGCTGAGTGAAAAAGATATAGACGCTGTCGCCGGGAAAATGATTTCGAACCGGTTGACCGGTGAAGCGCGGGCTCAAGCCATGAAGGAAGTGAGCCAGGCTCTGCGCACGCAAATCAACGAAGCGATGCAGACGCAATCGCAGAACTACCTGAAGGCTGTCAGTACTCGCTATGGTCTCAATATGGCGGCAGGCGCCGCTGGCGGTGGGGCAGCCTCTCTAGTCGAGAGTGTTTACGAATGGAACTCGCAACTCTCGACCGCACAGAACCTCGCTCAAGCCGGCAAACGTTTTGTCGTATCGGCCGGTTATGGTGCCCTCGGTGCTGCTGCATTCAGCACTGTCGGCGAAGCCGTGCACGGAGCTACGCGACTGCAAGCAGGTCACACCGAACCGCAAGCAGGTCATACCGAACCGCAAGCAGGTCATACCGAATCGCGCACTGGTGGTGTCGAGTCTGACGAAATGAGTCCTTCTCCTGAGGGCCGCTCTGTTTTTTTAGACGCGCATCAGATCCGGCGTGGAACGGAAATAAGCGTTGGGCGCAGTCCGCAGTCGCAATTTCAAGTTGATGAGTCGATGGTCAGCTGGGACCACTTGAGAGTCGGCGTTGACGGCAATGGTCAATCTTACATAAGGGATACGGGCTCCAGCAACGGCACATTCGTTAATGGCATGCGTATAGAATCCAATCAAAATTTTCGCATCGGCGCCAATGATTCGGTCACCTTGGGCCGGACGGGACCGAAGCTCGAACTTGATGCACCCCCGGCGCGCTTGATTTCACAGGTGTCGTTTTACGCAGCCGGTCATGATTTATTGCCGGGGCAGGAAGTGTCGATCGGCAGAAATCCTAGTTCGAACATATATGGTGGCGAATCAACCATAAGTTGGGATCATGCCAAGTTAGGCGTAGATGCGAACGGCAATCTTTATGTTGAAGATCTCGGATCTAGAAATGGCACATACGTAAATGGTGAACGGATTGCCTCCAACAAGAGAGTGTTAATCGACGCTAGAGATGATTTGAGATTAGGTCAAACAGGTCCAACTATCGAGCTGGGAGAAACAGCCAGACTATCCACCCCGGCAGCCGGCGAGCAAGTTGCGATCGGACGAGACAGTCATGATATTCATAACAATTTCGTCAGCCGCAAACATGCATTTGTCGGCAAAGACGAACATGGTAGTTACATTGAAGATCGATATACACCAAATGGCACCTATGTAAACGGCGAAAAAATTCCTCCGGGGCAGAAAAGGTATGTCACCGCGCGCGATACTATATTTTTAGGTTCGAAAGAAAAAGGCGTCAGCCTTGAAATCGCGGAACCCAGTGAGCGCCGCTCTCAAGGGGAGGTGATGCAAAGACTTTCCCTGACCGAAAATTTAGTTCGCGGTGCAGACGGAAAGCTGGAACGCAGACCAAATCCTCAGTATTTCCAAGTCGAAGGAAATGTTTCCGATCAGTTTGTAGCCGATGTAGAGTCCGCCTATTTGAAAATACCTCAGGCACTTCGCGATCTTTCGGCTGCGCGCGGTCAAGTGGTTCGGGTCGGTGAACTTTCGACCGACCTGAAACCAGAGCTCAAGGGCAAGCATCCGCGCGGCTGGAGACCGGACTCTACGTGGACAATGGTCGAAGGACTGTTCGATCCAAATGCCAGTCATATCGTCGTTGCGGAAAAATATCGACTCGATCTCAATGGTCAGTCGCGAATTGTCAGATCGGATCGAGGCACCGCTGTTTTTCGACATGAGTTTGGTCATGGCATCGATCAGGCTTTAGGCGAATTTTCGCGTTCCGCAGAATTTCAGGGAGCCTACCAGCAGGATATAGATCAGTTCGTCAGCAAGCTTCCCCCGTACAAGCAACAGCAAATCGATTATTTCTTGCAGACACCTCTTGGAGCCGCTAAGTTAGGCAGCGAAGCCGGGCGGAGCGAAATCTTTGCCGAAATGTTTGCAATACTGCAAGGCGGTGGTGGCGCCGAGTCGATGCAGCAAACACTGAACGACAATTTTCCCAATGTGAGACGCGTGATGCAAGAAAAACTGGCACAATACAATTAAATGGAGTGCAAATGATGGCAAGTACAAGCGAAGAAGGAGTCGGTAACGCGTGGCTGGCGGATAACGGTACGCTGGTCGTGCAATTAAAGGTGATTGGTGCATCCGGTCGCCCGGACAGACTATTTAGAGAGTTTGCGCCGGATCATCCAAAGTTCGCCCGGATTGTCGAACTCATCGGTGGCATCGGACCTGCGGAAACTAAAATCGTGCCATCAAATTTCGATGAGGATTTATTCCTTTAAATTAGGTTTTCGGTGCCGGACTCGCAACATCAACTCTAGTCGGAAAACTTATGCCAACTAATTTTTCCGAAACTTCCCAAAGTTGTTTAGCAACATGCAGATCTTTAGCTCGATCGGCAATCGCTGCTTTACTCACCGCGCCTCTTAATTCGTAGAAGCCATCTGGTCCGTAATATCCACATGGCTCAGCATCTGGTGCTACCGCGGCATACAAAATCGGCAGCGCTCCTTCGGTTGCAGAATGACTGACAATTGGCTGCCATAAACTGGTCATTTTAGCGAGGATCGAGTCTTTGCCAGGACCGTTTGCGATCAAATCTGTGCGTGAATAGCCGGGATGAGCACCATTACTGAGCAAGTGCCACCCGTAATCGTCGCTTCGTCTTTGCAATTCGAACGCAAACAACAAATTAGCTAACTTAGATTGCTGATAAGCTGCCCACGGATGATAACTGCCTTCGCCCTGCAGATCGTCAAACCTGATTTTGCCCCTTCGATGCGCCAGGCTGCTCACCGTTGTCACCACCGGTTTCTTCGCTTGCATCAGTAGTGGTAGCACTCTGGCTGTTAATGCGAAATGGCTGAGATGATTGGTGCCAAACTGAAGTTCGAAGCCGTCTTTAGTGGTGCGTCTTTTTGGCACGGACATTACTGCCGCGTTATTGATCAACACATCGAGCGGCCTGCCTTCGCTTGCGATTCGCTCGGAGAATTGTTTGACCGATTCCAGACTGACTAGATCGACCAGCTCGAATCTCGCGTTAGATCCAACTCCTGCCGCTTTCAATTCGGCCAGAGCTTTGGCTCCTTTTTCTGGATTGCGCCCGGCAAGAATTACGTCCGCTCCAGCTAAAGCCAGAGCTAATGCGCATTCGTAGCCAAGACCACCGGTGGCACCGGTGATTATCACCAATTTTCCTTTTTGCGACTCGATGCTTGCAGTGGTCCAATTTTTCATCGTTGGCGTCCTATTTTAGCAAAAGGAGCATACACTAGATCTCGAAAGCCTGCGCCGTTATTGAAACAGACGCTGATACAATGAAACAATCCGCGCGTTACTGGAGGACGCAAATGTCCTAAAATAGAAGGCGCAATCGAAATATTGGAGACTAAAATGGATCTCGGATTGAAAGGCAAAAAAGCACTTGTTTGTGGCAGCTCGAAAGGTCTGGGATATGCGACCGCTGAAGCATTAGTTCGTGAGCAGGCTGATGTTTATTTGATTGGTCGCGATCAGACTTCGCTGACTGCTGCTCTGAACGAATTTAAGAAGGTCGGTAAATCCGACGTTCGTTCGATTGCTTGCGACCTTTTGTCTCACGAATCGCGCCAAAAGGTGATCGATGAATTGAAATCGGCATGGGGCGGGCTCGATATCTTGATTCATAACGTCGGCGGACCGAAGGCGAGTTTCGTCGAGGGCACAAGTATGGAAGATTGGCAGCAAGGTTTCGAAAGATTGTTTTTGCCGGTGATTGACTTCAATGGTGCCTTCTTGCCAGGCATGAAAGAAAAGAATTGGGGGCGTATTGTCACGATTACTTCGTTGAGCGTGGTCGAGCCGATTCCGATGCTCGCAGTTTCGAACTCGCTGCGATCGGCTTCGACAGCCATGAGTAAGACTCTTTCTGATGAAGTGGCTAAATTCGGTGTGACCGTGAATTGTGTGGCACCGGGATCAATACAGACCGACAGAAGCGAAGAGTTGACGAAAGCACGGATCAGCAAATCGGGACAAACTCGTGAACAATACGAAGCTGAATTGCACAAGAGTATTCCGGTCGGTCGGGTCGGTCGAGCCGAAGAATTTGGTGCTGTCGTCTGTTTTCTCTGTTCAACCCAGGCTGCCTATGTCACCGGTTCTACAATTTGTGTCGATGGTGGCAAGCGCCGATCGACATGGTAGCTCGGCCGCTAGGCGAGTGGGTGGAAGCCCCTGGTGATCGGAATGGAGATTCTTGAACGACGATAGCGCAGGCGAATCTTTTAGCTTGCTGCCAGCTAATCTATACTATTTGAGAGGGGAAAATTGTTAAAGCCTCGCGCGAAATGTCATCTCGATCGAGCGATTGAGTCCAAGATTTATCGATAAAGTCTGCATCTCATCTTTTTCGAGTGATGCCGTGTAGACGATGGCCGGCTTGCTCTGATTGCTCACCGTAACTGCCAGAGTATTGTTGCCGTCATTACCGACACCACTTGAAACCCACATGTCTTGACCTCTGTCGCCCAAGTCATGTTCGTACATTAGGTTGTATTTTCCGACCTGGGTTTGGGTTTCGGCAGCCATTCCGGTATTATCGACGCGAGAAAGAGTGGTATCAAGCCCGAGTTGAGTTTGGTTTGCAGCAACAGGTATGTTGAAGTAACCGGTGTTCGTTGATGGATCGTAAGTGACTGATTTTGGAATCACGAGATCGACTCCGTTAATGGCATGACCTTGCACTCCCAGGCTACTGATTGAGCCGGATTCGCCCAGATCGAAGTAGTGATTCTGCGCATTGGTCAAAAGCAGTGCGGCTCGGTCGCTACCGACGATGGCAAGACCGGTAATCTGCCCGGCTTTGTGCAATGTCGATGTGGCGTCGCTGAGTGTGGACTGGAAGTTCGCGTCGTTCTCGTTTTGACGAAGACGGTTGATTTCTTCGATGGCCGGCGTCAAATTGTGCAGGCGCAAGCCGTTTTCGACAAGGCTCACCAAATTGTCTGCTTGCTTGTTTGACGTATCCATGAATGATCCCGGCCACACTAAGCCCCGCGCCAACAAATTTAGAGGGAGTTTCGGGCGAATTTGGGTCTTCTGTGAATGCCTGTCAAACAGTGCAACTTAACCAATCTGAGGCAAGACGTTTGAAGATTTTCATGGGGAAGTCAGGTGCTTGAGCCGGGGTCGCAAACGCTTCGCCTGTTGCGGTCTTGAGCAATACTGATAAAGCGCTAACCGCCGAAATCAGCAATGTTGCTCGCGGAATTGGCGTTACACCTTAGAATTGCAATCAGGCGGATGTGTTTGGGCTTACCATAGATGAAAAATAGCGGTAGCGGTTGAAAACGAGGAGACTGAGCGGTGATCAGGGGGCGGAACATAGTTTTTGCATTGATTGGCATGACGATGGCGAGCCTGCCCGCATTAGCCGAAAGCTCGGCGCCTGATCGAAGTGCCGCAATTCCTAGCCAGAGTGCCGCCGCCCCTCCTTCGTCAGCTGCATTGTTGTCACCCCTGACAATCGATGACAAATATCTGCACAACGATATTCCGGCGCAGAATCAGCCCGGCACGCTGACTCTGCATGGAGCAGTGGAAGAGGCGGTCGTGCACAATAGAGATGTGCGCGAAGCTAATTTGCAGGTGTCTCGATTTAAGTGGGATCACCTAGCTTCAGAAGCCGCCAGACTTCCCAACGTGCGAGTGATTAGTTACCTTGCAGACAATACGATCAATTCGGAATTGATTCCGGCAAGAGCGAATGCATTCTTTTTTGCCAGTGCGATGTTCCCTGTCACGCAGCAATATCGATTCGGATTGGAGGCGAGAGCTGTAAATCTGGCGCGTGAAATCGCTTCGCAGCGCCTGCGGCTGAAATTAGATGAAACGACGGCGCATGTTAAAGAAGCCTATTATAAATTGGCTCTGGATGAGAGTTTGCTTGGCGATATTGCCGACTCGATTCAATATTTGACTGAGTTGAAAAGGCTCGTCGCCGACCAGGTAAATCGTGGCAATTCTTTGAAGTACGAGGAAATGGAAGTTGCTGCGCGACTGGCCAAGGCCCGATTCGAAGAAACGAAGGCGCGCAACACACGCAATATCGACCGTGAAAAATTCAACCATCTGCTCGGTCGGGATTTGAAAACCAATGTCAGTCTCGAGTTGATCATGCCCGCCGATCAAGTTGAAATGGACGTGCAACAGGCGGAGAGACTGGCCCTGTCATCGCGCGCTGAGGTGCGTGAAGCTGATGCAAAAGTACGATTGATCCGCACTGAAAAGAAAGTTCTGTTATCTGAATATATTCCCAATGTCAGTGTGGGTGTCGTCTATATTACTACACCAGGTTTTAATAACTCAATCGTGCCGAAGAATATCTTGGCACCAGGCATTTTCATCACATGGAATGCCTTCGACTGGGGACGCAAAGCAATGCTGGCTAAAGGAAAAACCAAGGCTGAACAGGCTGCTGCTGTTACTGCTCAGAATGCGAGAGAGGAAGTTCTAATCGATCTTCACGCCCAGATGAACAAGGTGACTGAGTCGAGACAGTTGGTCGACACGACTCAATTGTCTCGTGCCGCTTCTCGAGAAGGTTTACGCGTTTCAATGAATCGCTACAAATTCACCGAAGCGAAATTGGTGGATGTGTTGGCATCACAGAATAGTCTTGCTGATGCTAATAACAGCTATCATCAAGCTTTATTGGCATTTTGGGACGCAAAGGCCGAGTTTGATCGAGCCGTTGGTTTAGAGCAGCAGTAAGGGGTGATTTGGAAATGGCTGAGGCAGATGAAGAAAAAGCCAGGGGGCAGTCTCTTGAAAGAGCTGTAAATGAGGCTAATGCGCTTGCCGCAGCTGAGCGCGCTGCCCGTGAAGCTGCCGAGACTGCAACGCGAACTGCATATGCCCAGGCTGCAGCTGAACGCTCCGCGCGACAAGTGGCAGAACAAGCACTCCATGACGCCTCGGTGCAAGCTGCAACCGATCGCGCCGAGCGTGAGATCGCTGTCAAAGCTGCGCGTGATGCGGCGTCAACTCTTGCTGCCGAAAGAGTGGCGCGGGAAGCAGCGGAGCGATCGACACGCCAGGCATTCGAAGCAATAGAGCACGAAGCGGCGGCGAAGATTGCCGCAATGAGTGGTGGATCATCGATATCGTCATTCACATCGACACCAACATCATTATCGCAACTACCACCACAATCAGTGCCAGGTGCGTCGACGCCGGCAAGTGCATCCAAATTGTCTGTTCCAACACCAACACCAACACCAACACCAACACCAACTCCCGTGCCAGTGTCCGGGGCGGCTGCTCCTCCCACTGCGGGTACGGCACCTTCACCGGCACGAACAACTAATTGGCTGATTCCGGTCGCGATAGTAGCTGGTGCGGGTCTCCTCTTTTTTCTCATCTCGACGTCGTACACAACATTTGAAAATACGGTTTCGATTAAAACTGACGATGCTTATGTGAAGGCAGATGTCGCACCGCTCAGTACAAAATCAAGCGGCGTAGTGCGGATCGCTTCGGTTGAGGATTTTCAGAGCGTCAAAGCCGGTCAAGTCCTGGTCGAACTAAAGAATGACGAATATAAAGCGCGTGTCGATCAAGCACGTGAAGCTGTTCGACAGGCGGAAATTAAAGTTGCCGATATGAAACAGCGCAAGGAACAGCAGGACGCGCGCATCGACCAGTCTCTTTCTGCTTGGGAGAACAGTCAAACTACTGCTGCGCAATCTCTGGATTCGGTTGGCTCAGCTGAAGCATCGATTGATGAAGCCAAGGCTGGCATTGAGGCTGCCAGGGCGGCAATCACTGGTAGTCAAGCTAGCGTTCGCGCGGCTGCCGCCGAGGTGACTCGAAGTTCGTTGGAGCGCACTAGGCAGGAAGCTTTACTGGCAAACGAGAGCACCACAAATGAAAGAGTTGAGCAGGTCGTTGATGAAAACGAAAAGGCAAAAGCAAATCTTGAAGCTGCGCATGCATCAGAGGCGAGAGCACGTGCCGAACTCGCCGAGCGCCAGGCTCAATTGGCTAAGGCTAAGCAGCAACTTTTGACGATTCAGGGCGATCGACAGAAAAGTCTTCTGCTTGTGAAAAGTCATATGGCGGAGCGAACCGCTCAAATCAAGGCGCGTGAACTTCTTGATGGTGAAGAGAAACAGTTGGTTTCGGATCTCGCCTCAAAAAAAGCAGGACTTGTATCCGCTCAGGTCGACCTCGATTACACGATCGTGCGCTCTCCTGCTGACGGCATTGTTGGTGAGGTGAAGGTGAAACCAGGTCAACTTGTCGGTGCCGGCACCCAGGTCATCACTGTGATTTCAAACAAGCCGTGGGTGATCGCTAATTATCGCGAAACACAATTAGCCAAAGTGCAATCCGGTGACGTAGCCAAAATCAGTGTTGACGCGCTGCCGGGAACGCATTTGAACGGTCACGTGGAGCGTGTAGCGCCGGCCAGTGGTGCGCAGTTTTCATTGCTGCCGCCTGAAAACGCCAGCGGTAATTTCACGAAGATCACCCAGCGCATACCGGTGAAGATTGTTTTTGACGAGGACAAAGAAAAGTTGGCAAACCTGCGACCAGGCATGTCTCTTACGGTAACTATAGAACCTGGCAACAAGCGGTAATAGAAGATGCCGTCCGAGGTTTCAAACACGCATAATGCCCATAATACGCAGACGGGTCAGGCTGTTGGTATAGCTTCGCCGAGTGCAATCAGTCAGATTACCGTTCATCCGGTATTCGCCATTATCGGCGTTTTGCTAGGTGCCCTCACTTCGGTCTTCACTGGGCGTCTTTTATCGATTGGGTCAGCCGATTTGCAAGGTGCAATCGGGGCTAGTTCAGATTCAATGACCTGGGTTTCTACTTCTTTTAACGCGGCTAATATGTATATTGGGCCGCTGATCGTGTTCATCGGTGGCTTATTCGGACCGCGCCGCATTCTACTTTGGGCCAGCGTTGTCTTTATGGTCTGCGAATTTTTGTCTCCCTTCGTCGCTCACAGCATAGAGGCGCTGACAGTGCTGCAGTTTATTGCAGGGCTTGCTGCCGGTACGTATTATCCGTTGACCCTTACGGTCATTGCCAGAAACTTGCCGCTTAAATACGTTCATCTCGGCATTGCCGCTTATAGCTTGGATATTCTAGCATCAACCCACATCGCCACCGCGCTTGAGGCGTGGTACATAAACAATCTGTCGTGGCAATGGATCTTTTGGAACGCACTGCTGACGACACCAATATTGATGACATGTCTTTATTTTGGAATTCCCAGGCAGCCATTGCCGGAGCGCAGTCCAACGACTAATATCACCGGTTTTCTTTACGCCAGTCTTAGCCTGACGATGATCTATTGTGGATTGGATCAGGCCGAACGACTGGATTGGTTCAACTCCGGCGTGGTCAACGCGTTTCTTTTGACGGGTTTTCTTTTGCTTTCGGTCGGCATCGTTCGGCGCTTACGGCAGCCGAATCCGATGCTCAATTTGAGTTTTCTAGCCTCAAGAAATTTACTGCTGCTCGGTGTGGTCTTGATACTTTTTCGCTTCTTACTTTTAGCTCCAACATTGCTTTTGCCTCAATTTTTGCAAGTTTTGCATGGCTATCGTTCCGATCAAACCGGGCCCGTTCTCGGCTGGATCTCGATTGTGGAACTGATCGCCGCGCCAATAGCTGGTCTGATTCTCTATCGAATGGATTCACGTTTGCTTTGCGCTGCAGGTTTTCTATTGTCTGGTCTCATGTGTCATGCAACTTCCAAATTCGATCCGGGGTGGACCGGCGAAACATTCGTCATCACTCAAGTGCTTTACGCAGTCGGTATCGCTTTCGCCTTGACGGGTCTAGTTACTACTATTTTGCGCAACGCGCTGCTTCTGGGCGCATTGCAGAAGCCGTTCAATTTGTTGACCCTGTCCTGCTGGTTTCAGACCTGTCGACTTTTTGGCGCCGAGGTAGGCAAGACTTTCATGCTACGTTTCTTGACTGAGCGCGGCGAAGCTCATTACAGTGTTTTAGCTCAGCATGTGGATGGTGGCTGGTTGACTGATGAACGCTTGCGGTTGCTTATTGGTGGGCTGTTTCCCGGCGGTGCTGGTATTGATGATGCAGGAG
>CAJCHQ010000699.1 GCA_903970295.1 Bryobacterales bacterium | reverse complement strand
GCGTTATTGGAGTCACATCTCAACCACCGGATGCTTTTAGCAAAACAGATTTAGCGCATGACAAAGGCAGTACCGAGCTGCTCCTGCCCGGTAGCAAGCCGATTTCATTTCCCATTACCGGACTCGGAAAAGGTTTCCTTGGTCCCGATAAAATACCTTTCGACACTGCCGACCGCAATAACATTCACTCGGAACCCAATAAACTAAAATTACCCGAGGTCTCCCCCACGACATTGCCAACGTCTTTGCTAAGCAATGAGCCACTTGCAGCGCCAGAGTCGAAGTTTGCGCCTGGCGCGCCCAAACCAGATTTCGCGCCGGGTGCCCTGAAAGGTCCAGACGTCTCCAACCCATTTTTTATCGAAGCTCATGAAAAAACAAAAAACATAAATGACAAAGTTGAGTTTTCCGACGCACCCTCGCCGACAGACGGCACACAGAAAGTCGCAGGAGCAATTGTCGGCTCGTCTTTTTCCAATATTCGCTGGTTGCTCGAACATAAAGAAGAGATGGAACGCATAAAGCAAGGCTCTCGTTGAACACACTCTTTGAAAACACGTGATGTCTATATCATCTGTCGACTGTGGCGCATTATTTACTGATAATGATTTTTTTCGGTATACTAAGCCGCAAAAAAACGAGATATTGAAACTACCGTGTTGTTGCCTTAAGGAGGAGGCATAGAGCTAAAGCGGGAATAACCCTCTTGAGACAATTGCTGGACAAAAGAAAAATTGCTAGCGGAAAACTTATCCCGCTAGCCAGTTGTTGATAGATTGGTGAGCAAGAAAGACTCCTGTCCAACCTTAAGAAGCATCGAGCACGCGGATACTCGCACGCTCGCTAAAGCATTGGCTGGCGGCTGATTCGATCCCCTTGACGTGGCGCTCGAATGCTTCGTGAAGTGGTCGGAGCACGAGCTGCCGCTCTGCCCAATGCTCATCCTTTGCCACGTCACACCAGCGTTCGAAGTCATCCTTACTGATCACGCCCGCCTTCAACATGTACTGTGCTCGCTCTACTTTTTTTGCGAGATCCTCATCCAACAGAGGAGCAAAGCGCTCGAGTTCGGTGTAAACTGCTTCCGACACACTCGTTACATCAATCTGCGCGGCTGCTGCCGCAGCTTCGAACCTAAGCTCGGCGCTGCCCTCGTAGATGGCAAGTCCAGTTTGACCTGTGCATTTGCTATAGCAATTCTCTATGAATTCCTTTAGCACTTTATAGTCGACCGCTCCGCAGCCGCTATCGATTCTTTTTCCGTCGAAGAGAAAGAGCAACCCTGGGACTTTTTGCAAACCAGTCATAGCCAATGCATTGGTGTCTTGATCGATGTCGATTTCGGTGAAACGAATCAGCCCACCCCAATCGATTTGCAGTTTATACATGAATGCTGCAAACAGTCGACAATGGGGGCGCATCGCAGAAACAACTACGACTTCTGCAGCATTGCCCGATAGCGAACGGAGAGCTCCACCCGAAGGCGGACTTAATCGCCCATTTTTGATGCGACGGTGTTGGCGCAGAAGGTCAAGAGAGATTATCTTTGCGGTATGGGAGGATTCATCTTTGATCTCGGACATTTTGGTTTCCTTTTCGTCAAAAGCCTCGGCTAAATAAATGGACTGTGTGCGATTTTATTGTTGACCTTCCGTTCTTACGAGTCGCAAATCGGGCCTGGGCCGATCGGAACGGACATTAATATCGGCACCCGGACCAGTAGCAGAAGGAGGAACAAGAGAAAGAGCGGGGGCACGTGCACGTGCAGGCGCAGACTCAGTTGCAAGTGCAGGCTCAGTTGCAAGTGCAGGCTCAGTTGCAGGTGCAGGAGTTGCAGGTGCAGGTTTACGATCAGAACCAAGCCACAGCAGCATTAGTAAGTTTTCGCACTCTTCGTCGAAAAGACACGGCACTGTAATCGCTGAAGCCTCGCCAATCAAACCACCGGCGATGTAACGCAAAACCCGGTCAAGCTCGGCCCCGATTCGACAGGCGATCAAGGCGATGTCTTCAACAGCAGGCCCAAACGGTGATGCATGATGATCCTGCAACACGTGGAGTCTAACAGTGAGGAAATCCTTGAGCATAACAGCGTTATTTGCCGCATTGCTGAAAAGCAATAAAGCGTACTGGTGAGGCATCTGCAAGCTTCGAAGTCGATAGCGATCGATCTTGCATTGCAGTTGCTCCAGTGCTTCAAAGGCTGCTCTGACTTTCATGTCTGTCGGAGCACTAGATCGCCCGGCAGCGCGCACGAAACTCACGGCTAAGAAGCCAATTAATATTATGAGAAGTGGATCGTGATTTCTAGGATTGTTAGACATAGCGGCTCTTTCGTTCTGCATCACCAAACCAGAAAAAGTTCCAGTTGGAGAAGCGCATTTGGTTGATTGAGGCGGACTCTTGTTTTAGATAAAAGTCTGTAACCTCACGGAGATCAGTTGGAGAAACGTCTTTATCTTGAGGACAGATCATGAGCTCTTGCAAGCTCTTGCTAAATTCTGCTTTGACTTTGAATTCGTCAAATATGGCGCAGCCAAAAAGTTGTATGCGCCATTAGCCAGCCTCTCCAGTTTCGGCAGCGACGCATCGAGGTATACTCCGATCAGTGCAAGATATTCAATTCAGCTTGCCATCAGGGAGTCCCGCTCGCATTGTGTAGAACATCTGCCATTTTTATGATTGGCTTCGCCGCTGTACTTATATTTGCCCCCAGCCAGTCTGTGCTTTCCCAAGGGTCAAAAACTGACCTCGGGACGGCACTTCTGCTTAGCCGCCGCTATGCGGAAGCCGAACAATTAGGCAGGAAGGCAATTGCCCAAAACAGCATGGACGCTGGGGCTTACATCGTACGTGGCAAAGCTCTCGCTGAACTTGAGCGGCCCCGGGAAGCTTTGAATGATCTAGCTACAGGTCTTTCACTCAGTCCGAAGTCAGAAAATGCCTGGATAAATGATTGTCGAGCAAAATGTTATGTGCAGCTTGGCAGATTCGATGAGGCACTGGTAGAGATAAACAAAGGAATTGATAAATCGCCGAGCCAGCAACGTTTTCGTTTGAGAGGGCAGGTGTATTGTCAGATGCAACAATACACCAATGCTCTCAAGAGCTTCACCGAAGCGATTAAAGCTTCGCGAAAAGGCGATAAACCATTCTGGAATTATTACGACCGCGGCAACTGCTATGCCAACTTGAAAATGTACAAAGAGGCGATCGTTGACTTTACTCAGGCGATTAACTTCGCGCCTTCCGAGCCTCAGGCTTACGCCACCAGGGCGAAGATGTATGACAAGCTGGGTATGCATGAGTTAGCAGAAAAAGACCGCCACCATGCAGAGCGACTGACAGACTTCAGTATGTGATCAGCTCCCTGCAAATGCCTGAGCTAGCGCCAGAACTGCTAAACTTTTCCCCGCATATCCAGAGTTTCTTGCCTCTTCCTGGGCTTTTTGCAGCATTTCTTTTTGGCTAATCTCTTGAGCCAATCCCAGTGCTACTCTAGTCAGTCGTTCGGCGTCACTCTTACCTGCCTCATCTTCAAGCATTGAGCGCAGCACTTCTCGATAAAGTTTTCCTTCAGCAATCTCAGCATCCGTATAGGCAGGCTCGTGAACAACCTTAACCCCCGATGATCTCGCATTAGAGTCTGCCGGAGTCACTTTCGGTGAATTGACCGTGGGTTTCGAAAGCGGAGGGCTACTCGCGAGTGCCCGCACAAACCAGTCGTCATCATTGGCCAGCAAATCAATGATCTGCGCGCTAGTATTTTTGTTTGAAACCACCGCTTCTCGCACCCAACTGATCTCATCATCTGCAAGTGCTGCCAGCGTCTCTTTTGCTGTTGATTGATTTTCTGCGACCGCTCGACGCACGAACTTGTCTTCATCCCAAGCAAGCGCAGAAAGAACATCGGCTGGAGCCGCGGGATTTTCGGCAACAGCTTTTCGGATTGAGGGAATCGGGTCTTGACTTAATCTGCACATTGCTTCAGGAGGGCTCGAATGATTAGCGGCTACCGCACTTCTAACAGATTCCTTTTCATGTTCAGCGAGTAAAACAAGGACATCAGGCGGCGTCAGGCAATTACCGGCGACTGCTTTGCAGACCACGTCGTTATGGTCGGTAGCCATTTTTCTAAGAGTACAGGCAGGTACAGATACACTCTCAGCCAGGGCTTTTTTCACCCGGGGATCCTGATCTTCAGACAGTCTTGTGATGCTCTCCAGTGGCGCCGTCAAATTCCTGGCTACCGCTGCCCTCACGGTTGGATTTTGCTCTTCAGCCAGTTCGCTCAGGATCTCTCTAGCCGTCACCCTCTGGCTTATTGCTTCAAGCGCAGCCTGCGCGACAACATGATTGCGATCACTGGCCAGCTTGATGTAAAGCCCTGCCGATTGTGACACTGCCAAATTGCGCACTACACCGAGCCTGACTGAATCGTCGCCGTCGTATGCCAACTTAGCCAAAACGGACCCTGGTGTTGATCGGTTTTGGGCAACA
>CAJCHQ010000698.1 GCA_903970295.1 Bryobacterales bacterium | reverse complement strand
GTTGCTGAAGTGCTTGTTCGGCTTGTGCTTTCAAACCTAGCAAGGCTTTGTTGTCGGGAAACATTTTCAGCGAAACATCGTAATCGCTCAATGCGCCATGAAAATCTCCCAAGTTGAATTTAGAGGCACCGCGATTGCCGTAGGCTTCACCATATTTTGGATTGAGGCGGATTGCTTCGGTGTAATCTTCGACCGCAGCTGTGTATTCTTTATTTTCGTTTTCTTTGCATGCGCGCACGTAATATTCTTTGGCTGTTGAGAGCTTTGGCATCGCCTGTTCGTGCCTGGCGCTGGTTTCGCCGTCAACAACAAAAGGACTGCCGCCCTCAGCAAAGCATGGCGGCAGGTATGAGCACATGGCCGCTGCCAGTGGTATCACAATTGATACCAGTGATGAGGGCGTGGATGGGCCTTTTCTGTTCGTACCGCTGATGGACGGTGTCTCTGTTTGGAGCCGCTTTCTGTTCATCAATAACTCCAGCTGACAATCCGGATTTCCAGGACGCCTATTATACAAAGGTCCCCGGCTGTATTGATGAGATCGCTGAAATGAAAGCCGGGGAGTGAAAAAAGGTCAAGTTAAAGATCGGCACTCTTTTTCGTCGAGGCGCTGGCCTCTTCGGTTTTCAGCGTATCGGCGATGGTAGCAGCTGAATTTGGCGAAATTACAAGAGTAAAGTCGGATGGCGCGTGCTGATCGAGGTTCATCACGATTGGCCAGGTGCTGACCACAGGCAACTCATCTCTCAATTTCTTGGCTAAGTCGTTATCAGCCCGGAAACTATTTTCCACGATCTGTTCGTGTACGCATTCAGCGTCGGCGCCGCGATATTTGAGTTTAACTTTGTATCCGAGTTTGACCAATGCCTGTTCCACTTTTTTCGCAGACGCGTCGGTGCCCCTGGGATATTTCAATGTTACAGAGACCGGGTCATTCGGTCTGGCCACATCCATGGCGTCGGTTGTCGCTGCTATTGCTTCGTCTCCTTCGGCCGCTTCGGTGGCTACACCTAGACCAGCTTCGCTGGCGTTGAGTGAGGTGCCGAGTAATCTGTTGAATACGATCGCGCTGCCGAAAGCATCTGGGATCCAATAACTGCCACCGTGGATCATCGCTGCCCGACCAGGTAAGGTCGCGGTTTGAATTTGTTGCGGTTGAATGTCTTTGCCGAAGTTAGCGAGTCTGGCCATATCTTCAATCGAGAGATCCGTTTCGACATAGTCATGAGCCAATTTGAACAACTCAGGCAGTTTTAGCACCACCTGCGGTTCTTTCAACTTCCTGGTCAGAGCGCGCATAAACCACTGCTGGCGGTCGATGCGACCGATATCTCCTTTGGCGTCGTGGCGGAAACGCACGTATTCTTCCATTTGTCCGGGCGTTAAAGTATGCATGCCCGGATCGAGATTGACGTGCAGCCCGGCGGCATGGTCGACATAGCGCATGCGCTTCTCGACCAGGACATCTGTCGGTCCAAGCACGGCGAAGGCTTTTTTTAATCCTTGCACATCGATCACCACATAGTGATCTACCGGCACGCAGAAATCTTCTTTGACAGTGGCTACTGCTAATTCCGGACCGCCCAGGGCGTGAGCAGAGTTGATTTTGTCGATACCATGATTGTCGGCAATTTTGACCCGACTATCGCGTGGTATGGAAACTATGTTGACAGTCTTGGCGCTGGGATCGACGCTCATCAGCATCATCGTGTCGGAGCGAGTATTGAGAAAGCGCTGAGCATTTCTGCCGTTCGAGTCGACACCCATAAGGAGAATGTTCGTTCTCTGGCTGACAGTTGGCACCACGTTAGTAATGGTTTTGGTGACATTCTGAGGAATTTGCTCAAACTCTGTGGCCAGTTTGCTGCTTTGCGTGCCAAGCTCATGCTGCCGGTTGACATCTGTGGCGACCAAACCGATGCAGATGCCAAGAATTACTGCCAAGGGTCCTTGCCAGATAATGCCGTTGGGGCGCGGCGGCGGTGGGGTGTAGGTGCGGTAGCTGCGCAAGAGTCTGTATTTACAACTGGGTCTTAAGGAATTTAGCCCGCTATAGGCGGGCTTCTATCGCCTCGGCGGCATGATTTCCGGCAGATTTTACGAGTCTTTGACAAAGGTGACTGAAGCTATCAGGGACGCGGAAAAATCGCTTTGGTTGCAGGCGCGCCGGTAAGCTTAACCGAGAGAGCAATTTCTGTACCTTAACGGCTGACTGTATTAACCTTGTAGTATGTCCACTCAGAGCTCTTTAGAACCTATCCAAATCCAGGGACCCAGTGGGTTCATCGAGTATGCCGGGCAGATGCTGGTGGTTGATTATGGGCGAGTTTACATGGATGGTACGCCGGTAGGCTTTCTCTTCGAAGACGGATATCTCAAAGACACCTCAGGCATTCTGGGCACTTCGCCCCAGCCGAGACTGATTGACGATATGCGAAATTGCGTCTTTCGGGGTATCGACGCGGCCGGCATGGCGCTCGAGCTGCCCGGTCTCGATCGGGGACCGACGGGCACTATGACCTACAACGGCTTGTCCTTAAACGTCCTCAATGGCCGGGTGGCCAGCCAGGATCACCGCTATCTGGGCGAATTCGACGATGACGGGACGATGTTCGTTCGCGACAGCCTAACGCATGAGGCCAGGCGCCAGCTCGATGAGAACACTCAACTGAATACGACTTTTACTGGTGAAAAAAGCGATGGCGAGGAATGGCGCTACGAATTCACCCGAGCGCTTAGCCGCAAAGACAAGTCCTACACCGATAACGAGATAATTCGCTATTTTCAGGAATTCGACAAGCTCAATAGTGCGCAGAAAAAATACACGATCGAGAGTTTGAATCTCTGGGCTCGCTGCGGCTTGCTGCAAGTCGTTCGCAAAAGCGAAGGCAATTGCATGCTCGGTAACATAAAGCACGGAGCAGCCGGCGTCACCGGGGTTCGCACCGGATATGTCACCCTGGATCGAGACGAATTCGTCAAAGAAATCGAGCTTTTCCGGCAATTTGGTTCACTGGCTGTCGCTCCTCATCGGCTCAGGCCCTACCTGGAAGTGCGTGCCAATCTGGTGGTTGCACACGAATTCGGGCATCAAGTTGAATTTTGTCTGTCTCAAGCGACGCAAGAGCGCCTGATGGATGTTTATAAAGACCTAAAAAAGCGCTGCGAGAAGAATCACCGTATCCCTGGGTATGATGGATCATCAGAGTTACTAGAGTCTTCGCAGGTGAGCAATCGGCACTTTATTTCTGGATATGCGCGCTCCTCATATCATGAATATTGGGCGGAATGCCTGGCCGTGTTTTCGGTCAAAGAAGGGCGCGACAAGCTGAAGGTAATCGATCCAGCCATTCATGAAATTTTGAGCGAACTTGTTCTGACGCCGCAGAACCTCATACGGCGGGTATTCCATGACACGATGATGGATTTGCGAGCGAGCCTCCGAGTTGGTGGCGAGTATCAGGATAATTTGTTG
>CAJCHQ010000697.1 GCA_903970295.1 Bryobacterales bacterium | reverse complement strand
CCTCCATGTCCACCACCACCACCATGACCGCCCCCACCGCCACCGCGAGCTAACGCCGCCTGTGACGCGACAACGACAAGCACAATAAGTAAAATGGTGTCCCGAAATTTCATGCTACTCTCGAGTTTTCTTACTATTCATTCCTATTGCTCTCTGGTCAATTCCACGATTGAAAGATCTGGTAATTTCTCACCACCAGTGCGCCTTTCAGTCGACTGCCAGCGAAAATGATTATCATCGACGTGGTCGATCTTGTATTTAGCCACAGTCTCAGCGCCATCACGACGCACGCCTCTGGTGTCGATCGTCCAATTTGGCCCAACTCGCTGCCAGTGACCGAAACCAAAGCCACCATCGTGTCCGAAGTGCCACGAAACAATGTCCTTTGTCTTGAAGCTCCACCCTATCAATTGCAGCTCGTCGGCATCGGCAGGATCGCCGGCAACTTTGGTAAAGCGCATGCTCAAGAAGTTACCGTTGGCGACCGGATGCACCCAAAGATACGTGGTCTTACCTTGATCTTTTATCTTCCAATGTCCAATCATCCATGTCAGATCTTTGATTGCTTCCGCCGGTCTGGGATTGTAAGGCGATTCAGTGATCCTCAACATCTGCCACTTCCCATCGTGCTTTACGTGAACAACTGAGTAGCGATTCTCACTGTTGACCTTGGACACGAAAAGAGTGCCTTCTTCTATACACACATCCGGTGCCGGAAAGGAGATTGACTCGATGTTGACGCTCGCCGCGTTGGCACCGCAATCGGTAAAACATCTTTGATACAACTTGAGAATGGCTTCGCGCCCGGAGAATTTCTCTCCTTGAGAATCGGTGAGTGTGCAATCTTCGGCGCACATATCAGCGATTGGACCAGCTTGCCCGGCGCTGAAAGCTTTGGCGAAGCGGTCAGCTTGCTCACGAATAGCCTTTTCGTCTTCCCCTGCCAAGCTGACTTTGCTCTCTTCCGCAGCCAACGTCCTAGCGACTGGCAGGGTGAGAAAAACAGGGAGAGATGCGCTGACCACTAAACCCAACAATACATTGTGAACTCTAGCGACAATTGATTTCATCGAATCACTTCCAAATAACTCACACAGTAATTTTATGGCTACTTACATCTCACATTGCGGCTTTCGCGCTCTGCAGAATTGAGACGCAAATCAGCCGTACAATCTGCTTGAGAGATCAACCAATATCGGTCACAAATATCGGTCTAAATTGATGATCAATTTTCAGAATGGCGAGATGACTGGACTGGAAGATTTACATTTTATACGGGGCCAGCACGCGGACGGAAGTGATTCAGAAGATAAACTCTCCTCGAGAGCGCCTTGGAGCGCTCGGGTGAAAAATCCTATGCACCCTATTGACAAAAGTAGACGACCGGTCTAATATGTGTACATCAAGCACGGGAAAAGCCTGCTTGGGCACATGCCGAAATTCGTAGACCGGTCTATTTTTGACGCTACGAATAATCCAAGCCATCGAGGAAATCCAACATGCTCGCATCAAAGTTTCTTTTTGCACAATATCTAACCGCCGGTAATTCTCACACGCCGGGAGCTGCCCTCCGTCAGTTAGCGACAAGCCCATATGCCCTTATTCGCCGCCGAGTAGCTGAAAATGCCTCAACACCAATTACAGTGTTGACCAACCTGCTCAGTGACGAGCACCCAGATGTGCGGGAAGGTCTATCGACCAATCCTTCAGTGCCTAGAGTTTTCTTCCAGGAACTGGCTGCGGACGAAAGCATCGATGTCCGCTACGCCCTCGCAGAAAATGCCGTGGTGCCCGAGGAAGTGCTGAAAATTCTCTCTCAGGACGAGAATCCGTACGTGGCGCATCGCGCAACTCACACCTTAGAACGACTGGCCAAAGTAGCGCCGGCGAAATTTGCGCTAGCGAGCTAATCGCTGTCGGTGCCGCTGACAGGTAAAACCTTTCTTGGCGCGCTTCCTTGAGCCTAATAAGAAAAATAGCTATTTTTATTATTAGCGCAAAGGTGCTTTCGGCCCGAGGATTCTAGGGAATCGCAGACCCCCAAACCTAAAGTCCAAGTTTTGATTCTTTCGCAGCCGCCTTGGCTTCTTCATAGCCGGCGTCAGCGAATCTTAATACACCCAACCCAGTGTCTGCCGTAAGCGCGGTTGATAGTCGAATATCTGCTTCGGCTGAACCATCGGCGACTATGGTTGCACCAGCGCTAGTCATGTAGCCGGAATATCCGCCTCCACCAGAATGAATTGCCACAAGATCAGCCATACACGCAACATTCAACATACCATTCAATAAAGGCCAATCAGAGATCGCATCACTACCGTCAAGCATGCCTTCGGTGCCGATCTTAGGATGAGTCATCGCCGCGCCGTCCAGGTGATCGCGAGTGAAGGCGATTGGCCCAGAAAGACTTCCTTCCGCAACTGCCTTGTTCACAGCAAGAGCGAGCTTTGTGCGCTCTCCATGCCCAAGCCAGCAAATTCGCGCCGGTAAACCTTCAAAACGAACATGCTCACGCGCAAGTTTGATCCAATTCGCCGCCAAGACATTTTTCGGAAAAAGTTTTAAAACCAAATCGTCGACTTTCTCGATATCACTCGCTTCGCCGGTGAGGGCTATCCAGCGGAATGGTCCTATTCCTTTGCAAAACAGCGGACGCAAATAACGCGCCGTAAAGATATCGATCAAAAATGCATTTTCGAGACCGTATTCGTCGGCCTGCGAGCGAATATTATTGCCGTTGTCGAAAACCACCGCACCCCTATCTTTGAAAGTCAGCATCGCTTCCACTTCCTTAGCGATTGAAGCTTGCGCCAGCTTGCGCACTTCGTCGGGATTTTCCTTTCTTAATTTCTCGAGCTTCTCGACCGAAAATCCGATCGGCACATAGCCAAAAAGAGTGTCATGAG
>CAJCHQ010000696.1 GCA_903970295.1 Bryobacterales bacterium | reverse complement strand
TCCACGGATTGATTTTGCCGATGAACATGATTTCCGCCCGCAGATAATTACCAATGCCAGCCGTTATTGATTGATCCAACAGCACTGCACCAATTGTTCTGCTCATATTAGCCCGAGATTGTAAGCGCCGAAGAAACTCTGTCCGATCGAATTTTTCTGCGCCATAAGTCAAAATGTTTGGTCCCAGATCGCGAAGATATCGAATCTGGCTATATGGGTCACCTTCACCGACCTCGAAAATTGGGGCGGACATGAGCACGGCGACCTTATTCTTGACCTTGATTCGCGCCCTTTCGCGCCGGTCGGCAACGCTCGCTTCCTTCGGACTGAGCAAATGCCAGCGCCCCCACATCATTTGATGTGAATAGAAGTAATAGTCACCTTCGATCAAACCGATAATGTTTTTGCCATGCGCACGCACGCTGAGAATCTCCTTTCCGATCAACTCGTCGCCGCGTTCAGTTAGCCAGGCGCGAGCATTTTTTGTGCGCGCCCCGATTTCCACAATACGCTTAGAAGAAAGTGCCCGGGAGAGCTGATCTGCGTATCGACGGACCTCGGGTCCTTCCGGCATGATCGATACCCTCTAAGAGCAAGTCTTTTTTTGAATCCAGAAAATACGGGCTGTGAGGAAGGCTGCTTCTAGTAATTGACCGGCCAGGCTCACTTTGAAGTATGCATTGGCCGATTGGGACAAAACCTCCACACCAAATCTCAGCGATTGGGTCGGCATACTATTGATCTCCCTTACCGGAATTGAGATCACGCATATCTCGCCATTCGTTCATATCGACTACTCGTCGAGAGGAAATTTTTCTAGCCCGCCGTTCCATTTGTTCAGCCATCTGCAAGAGTTCTTCTGCTTTAGCAGATTGGTTGCGACCTTGGTAGATACGAGCCATTGCTCTGAGTTCGGATGCAGGTTGGCAATCCGGACGGATTTCATCGCTCATTTCAACGCCTCCTATTGTCTGGTCCTTTGGACGCCCCAAGACCTGCACCGTTCCACCTGAACTAGTGATCTTTGAGACCACCCGTTCGAGGTAGGAACACTTAGCTCTTTGAATCACCAAGGTCGGATCGAGCCCAGCCATACCCATTGAAGACTGGCATGGGAGGTACTGAAATGCTCAGCAGAGCAAGGCGGTTGATTGATTAAAAAAGTGATTGTTAATGCGGAGTGAAGCGGAGGGAACCGGGCGTTGTCAGCAGCTCGCCAGTTTCCAACAGATTCTTTAAGCCCGAGAGCAGCATCGACCATGCCAAGACCTGACCTCGGCGAAAGCCGCAGCTGAGCGCCAAATCGGGCTGTTACCTGCGGCAACGAACAAGGAACCTTTTCCAGATGATTCACGACTAGGGTGGGTCACGGATGCAAATGCATCCTCCATCTCTCATCACGCGAGGATATCGGTAATGAAAAATATAATGGCGGCTGCGTTTGCCGCAGCTCTAGCAGTCAGCACGGGCGTACTCAGTCAGCCCACACTGGCAGACGAGCTCGACACCTCGGCGAAAAATGCGCGCCGCGCTGAGCACCAGGAAAATAAAGCCCAACGGGATGCGGCAGAAGGCAACGTCGCCGGAGCCGAGCGGCATGCCGAGAACGCTGCCCGCGACGCTCACAAGTCGCGCCACGAAGAGCGTAGAGCAATTCGCAAGGGCGAATAGCTACGGACCATCGAATCTGATGATGTGGTGCCAAGCCGCGTCGTTCCCGCAATATGTGTGAGCCAGGACCTGACTCAATTTCGGCTTAAAAGCAGAATCGAGTCCTCCTGGCTATCGCATTGCCGAGATCTATATAAGGCACGCCTCCGCTGCGCCGCGTAAAATGAGTCGCCAGCCCATGAAGGATGTCATGCCAGATTTGATGCGCAACAGCTCTGCACGGGGAGCAGATACAAGCCCTGAAACAGAAGCGCTCAGCGGATCTGTCGAGCGCGTTACATTTCACAGCGAGGAAAGCGGCTTCTGCGTCTTGCGCGTAAAAGTGCGTGGGCATCAAGATCTGGTCACAGTTACTGGCAGCGCGGCTGCCATCTCTGCCGGCGAGTATATCGACTGTCACGGTACCTGGTTCAACGACAAAAATTACGGACTGCAGTTCAAATCGCACCGATTGAGTGTGGTACCACCAAGCACACTTGAAGGAATCGAGAAATATCTAGGTTCGGGCATGATCAAAGGCGTCGGACCGCACTTCGCCAAAACGCTTGTGGCAGCGTCTGGTGAAAGCGTGTTCGAAGTGATTGAAGAAACTCCCGACCGCATGATGGAGTTGCCAGGTATCGGTGCCAAGCGCAAGGAGCTCGTAGTCAGTGCCTGGGCCGAGCAAAAAGTGATCAGTAATGCAACAATC
>CAJCHQ010000695.1 GCA_903970295.1 Bryobacterales bacterium | reverse complement strand
CCGCCGGTGATATCTGGGTCGATGCCACCGGGCGAGGCCAGTTCAAACCATTGCTGAATATCAGCGGCAATCACGTGGCCCCTATGTGGGTGGGAGAGAAAATCTATTTCCTTTCCGATCATGAAGGCATTGGCAATCTCTACTGTTGCCGGCCCGACGGCAGCCTTTTGCGCAAACTGACCGATCATGACGATTACTACGCGCGCTTCCCATCCACCGACGGTAAACGCATAGTCTACACAGCCGGTGGCGACATTCATGTTTTTGAGTTAGGCAGCGGTCGTTCTCGAAAAATCGATGTGCTCGCTCCCGCCACGACCTATCAATCGCAACGGAAGTTCGTCGACGGACGCGATAATTTCGAGCATTTCGCTCTGCACCCGGCTGGACACTCTTTGGCCATTATCGCCCGCGGGCAGCCTCTCACCATGGGCAATTGGGAGGGAGCCGTGGTTCAACATGGGGCGGGAAGCCGCGGACGCAATCGGAGCTGCGAGTGGCTCAAAGACGGCAAGCGCATTATTTTGATTAATGACAGTCAGGGTTATGAACGTCTGGAAATTCACACAGTCGACCAAACTCAACCGCCGACTTACTTGCCCAAATTGGACCTGGGTCGCATTCTCGATCTGGCGATCTCGCCTTCAGACGATCTCGTGGCTTTGACCAACCATCGCCACGAATTGCTCCTGGTCGATTTGAAAACACGCAAAATGAAAGTGCTAGACAAAAGTCCTGCAGACAGAATCAACTCCATGTCCTGGTCGAAAGACGGCAAGTGGCTGGCATATTCCTGGGCGCCACACGCGCAAGCGCTGATCATCAAAATCGCCAACACTCAAACAGGCGAAATTCAGGCCGTCACCGATGAATTGCGCATCGATTATGCCCCCTGCTTCGATCCCGAAGGGCGCTATCTCTATTTCCTTTCCACTCGTGATTTTCATCCGGTCTACGATTCACTGCATTTCGATTTGAATTTTCCCACTTCGGCCAAACCATATCTGATTCCTTTGCGGAAGGATGTGCCTTCGCCTTTCATCCGCGTGCCCAAACCGCTCTATGCCACTGCCGCTAAAGCGGAAGCCGCCGAAGCCGCTAAGGGCAAAAAAGAAATAAGCAAGGAAGCAGCGGCCGTGGCAAAAGCGAAAAAGGAGAAAGGAGCGCCTGTCGTCATCGATTTCGACGGGATCAAATCACGACTACTGGCTTTTCCTGTCGAGGAAGGGCGCTACGCCCAGATAGGCGCGCTCAAAAACCGAGTCTTGTTCACTCTCTTCCCCGTCAAAGGCATTCGTCCGAACTTCAATTGGTACGACGAATACGGGTCCACGTCGCATCTGATCAGTTACGATCTCGATGATTTGCGCGCTGCAGTTATTGCCAAAGATGTGACCGAATTCAGAGTCGGTCCCGACTATCGCACCGTTGCCTGCCGACACAAACGCTACAATCTGCGCGTGCTCGATGCCGGATCCAGTCTGCCTGCTGAAGGCGCCAATGTTGCCGAACCGGCCAACGAATACTCGCGCAAATCCGGTTGGGTCAATCTGAGCCGAGGCAAAATCCTGATCGAGCCCCAGCTGGAATGGAAACAGATGTATGAAGAAGCCTGGCGTCTGCAAAGCGAACAATTCTGGGATCCCGGCATGTCCAATATCGACTGGAAATTAGTGCACGATCGCTATGACAGACTCTTACCGAGAATCAGAACTCGCTCGGAATTGTCGGACATAATCTGGGAGATGCAAGGTGAACTGGGCACTTCGCACGCTTACGAAATGGGCGGCGATTATCCACATCCGCTCCCCTATTACAGAGGTTTTCTCGGCGCCACATTGAGTTGGGACGAGAAAAAATCAGCCTACAAAATCGATCGAATTTTGCGCGGAGATTCATGGAACGCCGATTGCGATTCACCGCTGGCAATGCCAGGATTGAATATCAAAGTCGGTGATTACATTCATACCGTGGATGGGAATCCGGCCACTAAAGAGTGCTCGGTCGACGAATTATTGCTCAATCGAGCCTCTCTGGAAGTCGACCTTTCAATCAGCACAGACGGCAAAACTCGTCGTCATGTGGTGGTCAAAACTTTGTACAGCGAGCGCATGCTGCGCTATCGTTTTTGGGTGGAATACAACCGCCGTCTCGTGCACGAGAGAACCAAAGGTAAAGTCGGTTATCTCCATATTCCAGACATGGGTCCCTGGGGTTTCGCCGAATTTCATCGTGGTTATCTGGCCGAATATGCCCGCGACGGCCTGATCGTCGATGTTCGCTACAATCGAGGCGGGCACGTCTCGGGACTTTTGCTGGAGAAACTCAACCGCAAACGTGTCGGCTACAACGTGCAGAGGTGGGGACAACCCCAGGCATATCCTGACGAATCGGCATCTGGACCGATGGTGGCTTTGACCAATCAATTCGCCGGCTCGGATGGTGACATTTTCAGCCACTGCTTCAAACTATATAAACTCGGTCCCCTCGTCGGCAAACGCACCTGGGGTGGTGTCATCGGTATCTGGCCGCGCCATCGCCTGGTTGACGGCACAATCACCACTCAACCAGAATTCAGCTTCTGGTTTCAAGACGTTGGCTGGAAAGTGGAAAACTATGGAACAGATCCTGATTATGATGTCGATATAGCGCCCCACGACTACCGAAATGGTGTCGATCCGCAGATGGAAAAAGCTCTGGATCTAATTCTCAAAGAGTTGAAAAAGAATCCGGGCCAATTGCCTGATTTTACAGTCAAGCCCAGTTTGCCCCTGCCTAAATTAGCAAAAGCAGGTGTGCCGGCGAAAAGAGCGGCCGCCAAAACTTCTCGAAAACCCAGGCGCTCGGGCTGAAAGTCTGCGTAATTACACAGTGCAAATCCGCCTGCTATGCCTTAGTCTGTATGAGTTGCCAGACTGACAACGGCATCCCTCTCGGAATCACAGCCCACAGGTAACCCGCCCGGTGCGCACCGGCATTTTCTCCAATCTTTTTATCCGGTAAGATCGGTAATCACACTGACGACCGTCCAAGAATTTTTTCCGCAAATAGAAAAGTCGGCAAGCTTCGCCGAAGAGCAAAAAGAATATCGGGATGCTTGGCAGACAATCAAATGGTGAATCTCAGGGTTGACCGTTGACATTGTTCAACGATTTGAGCAAATCACCGTAGCCGCCCCAGGCACCCTGGATCGATTGCAATCCCTTGCCGTAAGCTTGTCCCGGTGCGCCGAGAACGTTGCCACCACCTGGCTTACCGATATAGGGCAGTGGAGGCAGCCTGGCCAGAGCTTGCTCGGCTTCGACGATGCCGTGGCTGGCGGCGCTCCTCAAATACTGCGCCGCTTTGGCTAGATCTTGAGGTATTTTGTCGCCGTCAGCATGCAACAATCCTAAAGTGTATTCGGCTTGCGGCACTTCTTTGGTTGCCGCTTTCGTCAGCCAGGTTTTGGCTTGATCGACGTCTTTATATATAGCTTCATTGCCTACCAGATACATATGTCCTAGTTTGCTTTGCGCTTCACCGAAATCTTGATCGGCGGCTTTGCGATAGTAGAGCACCGCTTTGTGCAAATCTTTATGAACACCTATGCCTTTCTCGTACATCACACCAACCATGTGCTGAGCTTCCGGGCGGCCCTCGTCGGCCAATTTATGCAAACGCATAAACGCTTCTTCATAGTTTCTATTCTTCACGGCCAGATGGGCTTGTTCGTAGCGCAGGTGAATTTGCTCCTCGCTCGTTTGCTCAGGCTTGGTCGCACCAGACTGAAGAGTGCCTGCCAGAGTGAAAGAAAAAGCAATAAGCAAAAATAGATGAGTAAATGAAGTGCGCATAGAAATCAAACTGACGGTATCACAGGTGGTGCCAACTAGATGAGGCGACGATCAGAATATATCATAACGGCTAAAGCTGGTCCTTATTAATTGGAGAAATCGAATCGGCGACAGCGATAGGAGCAAGCGATTTCATGCGGTAGAGGCAAGGATTAGTTCGTTTGGAGGGCAGGGATTTTGCCACCGCTGCCGATTGGTTCAAGGGTGTCCCCGCTATTAAATTGTTCTGAGATGATCGCGCCGCCGACAAGCCAGTCTGCGATTCAGCAGCCGTTACTAAGCGCTGCAAAATGGGCAAATTTCCTTCTAATATTTTTTCGGCGACTGCAGTTCGCGGTTTATTCAATAACTTCTCGTAATTCGCTTTTATGCTTTTTGTTTCATCGTGATCGGGTCCCAGCAATTCTTCAGAAACGCTCAGAGCCAGCTTGTAGAGTGGTTCCGCTTGCGAATACTTGCGTTGGGTATGATAAACGACGGCCAGATTCTTAGCCACCGCCGCCGTTTCGAGATGCCGTTCACCAAAACAATCGATGTGGAGTTCAAGCGAGCGTTGCACCAGCTCTTCGCATTCACGAAATTTGCCCTGATTGTATTTAAGACCTGCCAACTCATTCAAAACAATGGCGATTTCTAAATTGTTGCCGCCCAGATTGCTGATTTTTGCATGCAGCACTCTCGTCAAATAGCCTTCGGCGGCCGGCAGCTTCTTCATCTGAGAAGTAACCAAAACCAGCTGCTCGAGAGTAAAAACATAACGACTGTCGTCCTGACCGAATTCTTCCGCCAAAGACAGTGCGTAAAGCAGATTGGCCTCCGCCTCTTGCAGATTGCCCCGGGCAAGAGACACTTCCGCCGCGTATTCTAATTCTTCCCACGTTTGCAAAGTGCCTGCTCCCGCCAACCGAATGGATTGCGCAGGGGTTACCAATTAATTAATACCACGACCTGTGCCGTGCCGCAAACTCTGGGCAAAGCAAAGGAGCGGGCCCCGCGCATGGTAACATCGCCTTGAGTACAATTTAGCCTTGCCACCAGAGACAGTGACTGTCGGACTGGTTCGCAACCTGGGTATCTTCGATATAGTGAAAGTTTAAGACCAAAAACGGAATCGTTTGCAAGTGGCAACGACAGAAGCAGAAGTAATCAACTCCGAAAACGCGCCAATGCACGTCCTGGTCGTGGAAGACAATCCTACCCAGTCGACTTTGCTCAGATTGCACCTGCAAAAGCTGGGGTTCGTCGTCGACTGTGTTGCCTCCCTGGCCGGAACGCTCGAAAGGCTGAGCAAACCAGGCATCGATGTCGTGCTTTTGGATCTATCTTTGCCCGACAGCACAGGCATTGAGTCCTTCTACCGCGTACACGCCCTCTCGGAAAGCATGCCTGTCGTAGTTCTGAGTGCACTCGACGATCATCAAATCGCGCTCGAAGCCCTGCAAAATGGGGCTCAGGACTATTTGATCAAAGGCCGCGTCAGTGACGATTCGATCGTGCGTTGTTTGCGCTATGCAATCGAGCGTAATCGAGTGGAGACGGCGTTGCGCCAGAGCGAGCGGCGCACGCGTCTGATAATTGAAAATTCTCTGGACGCTTTTATATCGATTGATGCCGAAGGCGCCATCAACGATTGGAATCTCCAGGCTGAAAAGCTCTTCGGTTGGTCGCGCAAGCACGTTCTGGGCAAACCCGTGGCCGAAGTCATCGTGCCCTCCAGATTTCGCGACAAGCATGTACTCGACCGCGACCAGCTTTTTTCGATTGCTAAAGGGCGTTTGATGAACCGCCGCCGCGAAATGTATGTGCTCAATCGTCATGGTGAGGAATTTCCAGTCGAGATCGGTGTCTTCCCGATTAAGGACCGTGAACGTCAGGTTTACTGCGCATTCATCAGCGACATTACCGAAAGAAAATTGATTGAGGAAAAATCTCGAGAATTAAATGAAGAGCTCGAGCAACGTGTACAAGAACGAACGTCTGAGTTAATTCGCTCCAATCAAGAGCTCGAGCAATTCGCCAAAATTGCTTCGCACGATTTGCAAGAGCCGCTGCGTGCAATTCAAGGATTCGCTACTCTCTTGCAGAAGCGCTACAAAGGAAAACTAGACGATTCGGCCGACGAATTTATCGACTTTATAATCGACGGCACAGCCCGGATGCAGCAGCTGATTCAGGCGGTTTTGTTGCACTCGAGTATCAAAGCGGAAGAAAATTTGGCTTCAGTCACTGACGTCAGTTCGGTTCTCGACGAAGTCTTGACTAACCTGCGCCAGTCAATCATGGAAAGCAATGCTGAGTTCGACATCGGCGAGCTGCCTGAAGTGGCGGTGGAAAGAACTCAATTAGTACAACTTTTCCAAAATTTGATCAGCAATTCGCTAAAATACCGAGGAGCAGATCCTCCCCAGATCCATATTTCGGCAGAGCTGTCAGTCGACCGCTGGCTGTTCACTTTGAGGGATAATGGTATCGGGGTCGATCCCAAGTATGCGGAAAAGATTTTCGACATGTTTGCACGCTTACACGGCAAGACTGAGTACACTGGAACGGGAATTGGTCTTGCCATCTGCAAAAAGATAGTTATGGCGCATGGCGGTAAAATTTGGATGGAGTCGGAGCCAGGACAGGGATCGATCTTCTACTACTCGCTTCCAGCGGCAATCCAGGCTAAGGAGAAACATAATGGGCAATCGAATTGAACTGCTGTTGGTGGAAGATACTCCTTCTGATATCCGCTTGACAGAAGAAGCTCTAAGAGATTCCGGTCTCGACTACAACATCTCGGTTGTCAACGACGGCGAACAGGCGATGGAGTACTTGAAGAAAAAGAAGACGGGCGGTGAAAAACTGCCTGATATCATTCTGCTCGACCTCAACATGCCGAAGAAAAACGGTCACGAAGTATTGGCCGACATGAAGAAAGATGAAACGCTGAAAAAAATTCCGACTGTGCTTCTGACTGTGTCTCAGCGCGACGAAGACGTTATGGAAGCGCTCAAATTGAAGATGAATTACTACTTGTGCAAACCAGTTTCAGCAGAAAGACTGGCAGCCCTCGTCGATTCGATTTTCATGCTCAATTCGGAAGATGCAGTCAAAGAAGACAAAGAATTGACTGACGATGAGGTCCATGTCCGCTACGTGTTAGCGAGCAATCCTCATACAGCGCCTGCAGTTTTGAAAAAATTGGCGGATGAAGCTAATCACAAAATTCGTGCCAAGGTGGCCGAGAATCCGAAGACTCCCCTCGATACATTGGAAAAGCTTTCGCGAGATGCGCATCCTGACGTGAGGCTGGGCGTCTCGGAAAATCCGAGTACGCCTGAAAACATGCTTGAAAGGTTGGCCAAAGACGAAAGCGAAGACGT
>CAJCHQ010000694.1 GCA_903970295.1 Bryobacterales bacterium | reverse complement strand
CGGTCAACACCGAGATGGAATACCACGAAGAGAAATCTAACGTCTAGTTATCGGAGGCTCCGACCTCCGGCTTTCCATACCTTTCCTTACCTTTCCTTACCGTTCCTTACTTCTCCATACCTTTCCATACCTATCCATACATTGAACGCAAATAATGCGCTAGCGCTGCATCGGGAATAGAATAGGCAAGGGGTTGTCAAAAGGCGTATAGCCTTCTCCAGCTAATACTTCGATGACGAGCAAGCACAATTTCGAAAGCTCCATTACTGCCTTGCTTTTTGTCACGGCGATAGCTTTCTTTGCCCTCACTTCTATTTACGCCTGCGGTCACACCAAAGAGACGTTTTCCCCGATTGAAAAACGCGCCCTGGCGCAATTGCCTCCGCTAGCCAACTGGGGACAGAATGCTCGTCAGCTGCCAGCCGCCCTGGAAGCGTTCTACGATGACCGTTTTGCTTTGAGACTGCCGCTCATAGCTGTGCATAATCTCATTGATTATGTAGTATTTAAGACTTCAGGGTCAGCACGCGTCATGATCGGTTCGGCTGGATTTCTTTTTCCGAACGATGCTTTTCAATTTCAGGTAGCAGCCAACAGCTCGCCTTTCACTGAAGACGGCGTCAGGCTGTGGGCACGCTCGCTCCAGGCTAAACGAGATTATCTAGCTGAGCACGGCATTCAGTATTTGCTGGTATTGGTGCCAGAGAAATCCTCGATCTATGCAGAGAACTTGCCGCGAGGTTTGAAACGTCTGCCGGGTCCGAGCCGACTCGATCAGTTGCAGGCTTATTTGAAAGAGCGCACGGATGTCGATTTCGTCGACACAAAATCTGTTCTCAACGCTCATAAAAGCAAATCCCAGCCACTCTATCTTCAAACCGATACGCATTGGAATTGTCTCGGTAGCTTCTTCGTTGCTCAGTCGATTCTCAGTCATCTGCACACGTATTTCCCCAGCGTCACTCCCTACCAACCCCAGGAATGCAATCCGCAGCACTTCTCCATACCAGGCGGCGATTTGGCTAATCAGCTGGCACTGCCGACTTTTTTCAAAGAGGAGAATTACATAGTCTATTTGAACAACCAACGCGCTCATTTGGATGCAACAGCTCGACTGCCAGTCATTGCTATTCGGCAGATGGAGCCTGCAGCCTACAGGGTCGCTGAACCAAAATTGCCGCGGGCACTGCTCTTGGGAGATTCGTTCTTGACGGCCCTCAGTCCGTATTTAGCCGATCGCTTCTCCAAAACAGAAGTGTATTTAGCCCACTACTTTCCCCCTCAACTCTTAGTCGGACGCAGACCCAATGTCGTTATCGAAGAAATTGTCGAAAGACATTTGCTCGACTACCCTCCCGATTGCATAGCGACCCTCGTTAAGCCCACGACAAAATTACCAGTAATAGACTCTGCAGCGGTAGCGCCCGGGTCTCAGACTGCCGTGGCGCCCGGGGCTCAAGCGCCTTTGGCTACTTTCGGTCATAATTTCGAGCTGAAAGATTTGAGTGTGAAAAAGCACGCAGATAATCTCACAATCAAATTACTGTGGCAAAGCCTGGTCGCTCAGAAACTCGACGGCAGCGTCAATCTCTGCTTACTGAACGAGCATAACTATCCCGTGGGCAAACTGGATTTTTCGCTCGACCAATACAAAAAACAGGTTCACGCCGGCGACGAATTCGTCACAACAGTAGAAGTGTTTTCACTTGATCTGAAAACAGCGACACACATAGCGATGATCGCGATTCCCTTCGAAGACTATGCATACCCGGTAGTATCTAAAAGTACCGACATGAATCACTATCGGCTTTTGCTGCCCCTAGCCGAAGCGGAAGAGCGCAGCAATGTTAGCGACCAGTTCACCGCTGATAGTGGCAGGAAAATCACGCTTTGACCTGGGCACTGTCTGGCCGTCCCTTGCGTTTGCTTACATCTAACAGCGCGACAAGCACCAAGCCTTCCCACGGTTTTCTATAACGGCCCTCGACGATTGAACTTTGCTGGAGCATGATCACAAAAGCGGTAACAGCAGCCAAAACTACCGGGTAAGTGCACATTCTTCGCTTGCTCGCTAAAATCAAAACAATAAGAGTGACGGGTAACCACATCCACCGACTATCTATGGTCAGACTGTAGGGGAATACTGCACGCTCTTCTTCCGGATAAACACTGGCAAAAAAGAAGAAGAGGATGTTTTCGTATGTGTATCGAAGTCGGTCGTTTAGCGATATCTCAAGATGTGGAAACTTTGGCCAAAGTTGGTCCAGATCCAGGGCCATTACGAGAGTTCCTGATCTAGCCGGTTTCCATGCTGACAGAGGGCGAAAGATTTCAATTGATTGTCCGATGAAATCGGGATGGGCGCACCAGAACTTATAATCGACAATTTTTCCCTGGGCATCAAACCTGTTGCCGTGAACCTCCAACTTAGCCTTGCCGCTTTCATATAGCACTCGATTGAAGATGGTCGTGCCAGGCACAAGGATGATCGAATGCATGTGGTAATAAACTTTGAGCGGTGTGAGCGAGTAAATCGCGCCGACAATTGAGAGCTGCAAAAGGGCTGTCATGAGCAAAGGTTTACCAGCGATCGTTTTGGACAACTTCCACCAGAGCCAGATCAAGGCCACTACACAAGCAGCTGCCGTATTAGCTTTAGTGCACACTGTAATTCCCCATAAGACGGCGACAGAGATGAGATAGGCACGAGTCGGCTGTACCTCGGCTTTGTTTGTCAGCCATAAAGACAGCCCTAAAAGCGGCAGAAGCAGCGTTTCTGGCATGAAAAAACAAAAAATCGTCAGATACGAAGGTAAAAAGGTGAAGATCGTCAAACCGATCAACGCTAATTTTTCATCCTTGAGTACCAACCGCATCCACAGATACCAGATCAAGGGAGTCAGCGCCGTCAACACCATTGAATAGAGGACAAGCGTGAATGGAAACCGGTCGAAAAAATGGATAAAGAAAGCGAGCCAGTATTGATAAATCGGGGGATCGAAAACAGCAAAAATGAATTGGTTCGTCAGCGAAAGATCCCGCGCCGCTTGCAGATGCCTGAGCGGGTCAGCCAGAATCGCCAGATCAGGAGAATTCCAGATCACTACCCAAAATCGCCAGAGCATGCCAAAACAAACTGCGATCCAGAGGGGGCTGCGTCTGATTTCAGCTTGCATAAAACGCGCTATTCAAGATTACTCAGCCTTTTCTTGGCGGCGGCGGAGCGCGCATCGGTCGCAGGCGCAATTTCGACGAATTTCTTGAGCGCCTGGGCGGCGCCACCTTTATCGTCCTTTTTCTCGAGTGCTGAACCGAGCAGGTAATAGGCATCGGCATTGCTGGGAGCCAGTTCTATCGCTTGCTTGTAAGAAGCGGTGGCAGCCTCGGTATCATTTTTCAGCAATTGCACCGAACCCAAATTGAGCAATGCCGAAACAGACTTAGGATCGAGCTTAACGGCTTCCCGGGCGTGACTCAGAGCTAAATCTAATTGTCCTTCCTCGCCCGGCTTTTGACCCTCCTGAGCCAGTACGTAACTGAGGCGATCGTGCAATTGCGCCGAGTTTGGATAGAGGTGCAGTGCTTCTTTCAAATAGAGTGAAGACTTAGCCAGATTACCTTGCTTAGCAGACAGATCGGATAATGCCGTCAACACGACTCGATCTTTGGCATTCAACTTGTATGCCAGCTCTAGCTCGGATAAGGCTTCAGCTGATTTGCCCGTTTTAGAGTAGGCCCGAGCCAGATTGGCATGAAAGAGTTCATCTTCTGGTTTTAGAGCGACAGCTTTCTTGTATTCGTCAATCGCCTGAGACCAATGCCCCTTCATAGCAAGCGCAGTGGCATAGTCGTTGTGCGCGTCGGCGTAATTCTCATCGGCGGCGATTGCACTTTTATATGAGTTCATCGCACCGTCGAGATCGCCCGCCATGACGCTGGAATTGGCAGCCATGTATTGCGATTCAGCGGTCAAGTAATTGTTCACGCCAGCCGGCAGCCCTGCCGTGCGCTCCGCCGGTGGTGCGCCTAGAACGAGATCGTTGCCGGTCCAATCCGACTTCATCATCGGGGTCTGTTCCTTGCAACCCTCGCAGTCGTGAGTAGTCTCGTAATGCGTGCGTTCCTGGGCGAATTTGAACGCCTCGTTCAGACTGACTAACCCATCATTTTGACGAAGAGCCTTAACCAAATTGGAGGAAAAAATATCGCCCCAAGTGACCTGGTCTGGCTTACTCGAAGTGAGAATGACATAGCCTTTGCCCAGGACGAATTTGCTCAGGTCTAAATTATAAAAATGGAAAAGCGCTTTGGCGCCGGATGTGAGCTCGGCAGCGCCACTGTAGCAAGCCTGCAGTATAACGACGATGCGATCAGTCTTGACTTCCTTCTTCAGATTTGACATCAAATCATTCATCGAAATGCCGGTAGCAAAAACATTGTCGAGCACGGTATTTTGAGCGCAAAGATAAGTGACACCATCCGCGGCCGGAAAGCCGTGCGTACCAATGAAAACAACGACCAGATCGTCGGGACCGGCCACCTGACCCAACCATTTGTCGCCCAGGGTAGAAACAATGCTTTGTCTCGTCGCATTTGTGTTGGTGAGCATGCGCACATGGTCTTTCTCGAAACGACCAGCCTTGGGATCGACGAGATATCCGTAGAAATCTTCAGCCGCTTTGTCCATGCGCAGCCCGTTATTGAGAGGCTTTTCGATAAATTTGTCGATACCGATTACAACTGCCCATTTATTTTTCACAGGTCTGTTGGTGGCACGTTTCTCGGGAGCAAGGTCCTGAATTTTGGTGAATTGAACTCCTGAATTCCCTGGCGGGCTGGCCGCATTAGGCGGAGCATCGGCGGCAAGAACCGAGCGCGTTGCCACAAGTAGAGCAAAACACAGACAAAGCATGCGCACGGTAATTCGGTGATTAATCATGTTGCAAAGCCACCTCGAGTGAAAGAATGCTGTCCGGGCTGCTATCCACAACGTAGACGAAACTCTTGTCCTTGATGTGAACGCGGAGTTCTTCCCGCGACGAATTGATGTCTACTTTTACATCCTGGTCGGCGGAGAAGCTCACCACCTGCGGTGCGCCAGTGTTGACAACTTCGCCGGGAATAATGACCGGGTCCGGATCATCCCAGGATAGCTGCATTCTGGTAGGCACTAGATCTTTGGACCCATCTTGCTTGGCCGAAACGAAACAAGTCAGAGTGGGAATATTCATGTATTGGTCGGGATTGAGCTTCGTTCGCGAAAACAAGAGTCCGACAATTTCAGCCCCCTTTTGATTGTCGAAAGCAAGCGCCGCCTCGGTTGGAATCACATAGTCGTGTGCTTTCAGGATGTGGTTGTCGATACCGGTCTCCTCGTCGGGAAATAGCAGTCGATGCCCACCGGATGAGCCCTTTTTGAGGAGAATATAAGCGTATCCGTCTGTGTTGGTGACTACATGGAAGCGAATTTCGTCACCGGATTTGAATTTGACCTTGTTGTTGCACCGATAACTTTTACCGGCCCGCGTCAATTCGATCCAATAACTGAGACCGTTGTTGATCTTATGGTCGGGATCATTCAATTGCTGAATAAATTCGCGACGAGCCCTTTGTTTTTGAAAATAGCCTTTGGCTTCCTGGGCATTCGAGGTTGTTGTTTTGGCAGACGCACCTTTAGCCGCATCAGCAGCCGCCTTAGCCCTGGCACCAGTAGAGGTACCGACGGTTTTGACAGCTTCAGTAGCTGTGCCGGCAAGTGAGAAGGGCCCCGCACCGAACAAAAGTGCTAGTGTCAAAGCCCAGGTCAATCTCGATTCTTTGTTTTGGTGAAGCATCTTTCCTCTGGCAGAATCAACTGCATCTCGCTACGGCGCTGTCTTGTCGGTCTTTACCTTATCCGTCGTTTCACTGTTGACCGGCGTCTGCTCTTTGTGGACGGTTGTCTCGTCTTTGTTTGCCACCGATCGATCGTTACCGGCAGCCGGACTATCGTGCCCTTTGGGCAGTACTGTTGCCGATACCGAAGCTTTTCTGGCTTCGATTCCGGCGAGATGGGTGGCCATCCAATTGTCCAACGCATCGATCGCTGCGTCGCTAAACTGATTTTCTTCAAAGATCAGATGCTCGCCGTTTTCGATCAACTCTATTTTCCGATCTTTAGTGCCTAATTCGTTGAAAAGCTCGACGGTACCCTCCGGTTTGACCAACTTATCCTTGCATCCCTGTACGAATAACACCGGTCGGTCCTTAATTAGGGGGGCGAATTCATGATTCTGATTCATGAAGCGCTGGAATGCTATCAGTTCAAGCGGGCTGAGGTTCAAGCGATTGAGTGGGTCGTTTCCCCAGGCTTCGCGCAGCTCAGGTTTGAGAGTGGCTTGATTGATTACGCCTGTGCCCACGTCAAATTCTTTCTTGGGCTCGAGTAAGTGAAGCGCCACATTCAAGCTAGATTTTGCTTGTTTGAAACGTTCACCGGCCGGCACCGAGGAGACAAGCCCGTCGATCAATTCGGGAAAAAGAGCCGTAGCGTGCAGAGCAATAGCCCCACCCATCGACTCACCCAGAAGAAAAACAGGCAGCCCAGAATGGGCACGGTGCAATACTTTCAGCGTCGATTTGATGTCGTTGAGACAGCTATCGAAATCAACATGATCTTTGCCTTCGGCGTCTTTGAATGACCCGAATCCCCGCATGTCAACCGCATAGACCACGTATCCGAGTTTCGACATGCGCTTGCCGAAATCAGTATAGCTGCCGTTATGCAAACCGAGACCGTGGATGCAGAGGATCACCGCCTGTGGTGGCACATCACTATCTCCCCAGCGCAGACAGGGGGCATTGCCTTTAACACCTTGCTTCTGCCGCGAAATCACTTTCGACTCGGGTGTTTTTGCCGCAGGTACTTCGTGCAATCCTTCTTGTGCGTTGGCAGCGCAGGTCGCGCTTGAACTAAAAGCGGTCAGAATGGCGGCCATGGTGAATGGGCCCGAGCACAGGAATCTAGTTTTTGAAAAGAAGGTTGGCAGCATCGGAACCATTCTCTCACGGCAGCCAAGCACATATACAAAAGAGTGAAAAAGTATAGAGAGCGAAAAATTACAAAAATGATCCCTCTTTTTGCCCTCGTGACTACCCTGCAAATCCCTTCAGGGGCGTAGGATCGCTAGATAAGATCGTATGATTGCTAAAGCGGTCCTTCGTTTGTCCGGCTATTCAGCCATGATTTCTCTCACTCAATCCGAGGCTAAAGGTGCTCCCCCTCAAATGGGCTTGACTGAGATTGACGACTCGGGCATCAGATTGAAGAAATTTTTCTTCCGGCTCGGCACCTTCATTGTCAGCTCATTCGTCTTCGTTATGCTTTCGCGGCTAGCCCTGATCGGACTTTTGTCAGCAACGATTTTCTCCAGTCCCGATGGGCAATGGACCACACTCAGTTCGTTCTTCATTTTGGGCGCAGTCATACTACTCGCCCCCCTGGCGGGAAGGCTGATTGGCCGCCATTCAGCAGGCATACAACTGTTGCCGGCCTACATTTACCAGGCTGGCACCTTCGCACTAATATCTCTCTCACTGCCGTTTTTTCCGCTCTCCAGATGGTCGGCGGGATTGATGTGCGCCTTTGCCATCATCGGTTTTGAAACTTTCTGGATGCTGAGCACGACCACAGTTGTGGCAATGGGTGAACGCACAAAATGGCATTCAGTCAATGCTTTGAGGTTTTTGACCAATCTTTCGGCGACTTTATTAGCCCTGACGTGTTTCAATGATTTGCCACTGACGCTGACGCAATTGCTGCGTTACGCCTCCCTCCTTCTAATCGTGGGAGCGATTCCTTTTGTCTTGCCGGTTTGGACAAACCAGCAAAATAAAACTGTTTTGCCGCTCGCCCAAAATATATCTGTTGATGAACGCAAAAGCATGGTCAAAGCGAAGGCAGCAATGACCGGCATCAGACCGCGCCTGGCAAGCAGAGCGGTGACCAGTTCGCTGGTGTGGTTTGCTGTCGCTCTCTCATGTTCACTTCCCGTGTTCAGTCTTTTTCTTTTCGCCATAGATGTTGATTCGCCAGTCAGTGCAACGGTGACCGACTATTGCAAACAACTTTCTTGGGGAGGACTGTTGGGCGTGGCAGTAGCCCTGATTCCGATCAATCGTCGACTGAGAGTCAGTCTAATTGCCATTCCGATTGCCATGACGACAGCCGGCTGTTTCATGTGTTTTGTCGAACCGAGCGGCTTGAGCGCCAGTATCGCTCTGCTTCTTCTCGGTGCCACAGCGGCCTTCAGTTACATTCAGCTTGACACACGGATGCAACGACTGTTCCGCACTGAGAAACTGGGCACAATCATCGGCTGGCGCTGGGCTGTAAGCAGCGCCTGTTTCTTGCTCATGGCTGTGATCCTCAAACCACAGCTCGACACCATATCAGCTACCATGCTCCTGCGCTTGTTGAGCTCCTGGAGCATTGTTTTCACGACTCTGATTTTAAGCACGGCGTTGGCACTAAAGGTTTTTCTCGAAAGCGGAGTCGGCGTTAAACCGATATCGGTTAAGCAATCAACCTAGCCAGTCGCCAGTTGACAGCCTTGTCACCGCTCGTGGTGCAAGAAGAATTTGCACTTTGCTAACAGGAAAGGACAGGAATTTGGTTTCAATTATGGTAAAAAGGATGTGAGTAAGATTTGGAAATCGTCTTTTCCAACACATGTAAAGCGACCGGGACGGGTGAAAATGAAAACATCTAGCAGACCTATGCGGCTTCTCCTCACAGGACTTGCCGTTTGCATCTTGACTGGTTGCTCCGATGCCACACCACCAAGCGGCGACAACACTCCAGCCGAGGGGACAGCGGCGCCGACGCCTCAGCAAGACTTTTCATCGAAAGCCTGGCACCGCAATTTCGAACAGTCTGAAGCTCTGCTCAAAGGAGATCGCTGGAAAGACGCGATCGATTTGCTCAATTCTTCTATGGAAGCTGCCCGAGGCGATGTCGGCAATAGCGTTATGTTCGGTCGCTATTTGTCTCGACTTGGACAGGCCTATTATTTCAACAACAATGACGATCAAGCGATTACCACGTTCGAAGACGCTCTCAGGCTTTATTACGGGGCGCCCGCAGCAGAAAAACCGCCCGCCAACTATTTCTTCGCAGTGCATTCTTACTTAGGCAAATCCTATTTGAATAAAAAGGATTACAAAAAAGCCGAGAAAAATCTGGCCAAATCAATTGAGTATGCAAAGAAAGTGGCGCCTTCAGAAATGAATCGAGATTGGCTGCACAAAGTCTATCAAGCCCTCGAAGAGTCATATCTGCAGCAAAAAGAATTGAAAAAAGCAGTAGACGTTCGCCTCGAAACCAAAAAGCAGTTCGGCGGAAAATAGTTCATGAGCGGCTCTGACTGGGCGCGCTGGCGAAAGGCATTGATTTCGGCATTCGTCACTTTTCAGCTACTCATAATTATCTGTCGATTATTCCCACAATTTGAATGGCAGCACAATCTATATAGTGCAGCCGAAGGTTATGTTGCCTTTCTGGGCTTCGACCAGGACTGGGGAGTCTTTGCGCCAAAACCGATCGACCAGAATATTCATCTGCTTGCCGTAATCGAACATCAAGATGGCTCTGCAGAACTCTGGGCATACCCGCGCATGGAGCAATTGGATTTGCTCACGCGCATGTTCAAAGAGCGCTATCGAAAGTTCGGTCACGACAATGTCGCCAATCCGCGCTGGCAGGCCTTTTTACCGGATATGGCACGCTTCATTGCTCGCCAGGTAAATGACGGGCAAAATCCGCCGACGATGGTATCAATTTTAAAATTCTCTTCGCCAATTCCAGATCCGCCGCTGGATTTCAAAGGCAAGTTGACGATGAAAATGCCACCGCAGTCCAATGTCACGACGCTGATCGACTACCGCGTCAGAGCCGAGGATCTGCTGTGAAATCGGCTCTTCGAACTTTGCTAGATGGCTGGGATCGTTTTTGGTTCGCACCATCATCAGCATTGCCTGTAGGTGCTTTCCGCATCCTGATCGGCATCATGGTTTTGCAGTTCGTTGTCTTGATTCTGCCTGACGCAACCGTTTGGTACGGTCCAAAAGGTATGGTGCGCCCTGAATCTTTGCCAAATTTGGAAGTGATGACTTCACTCAATTTACTCAATTTCTTCCCGGATAGCACTGCCGCAGTCTACATTTTGTTCGCCGTCTTAAGCTTGGCGGCATGCGCCCTCGTCCTCGGTTTCAGAACAAGGTTGGCAACGTTCATCGTCTTCATCTGCCTGCTCACGCTTTATCATCGCGATCCTCTTAATATGAATTCGGGCGATACATATTTGCGGCAAATGGTTTTCTGGTTGATCTTCTCGGGTTGCGGTCAAGCACTCTCGCTCGATCAGCGATTAAAAGATAGAAAAGAACATCTGGCGCCGCATTGCGACATCGTTGCCATCTGGCCGCAACGCATGATGCAACTGCAAACCTGCTTCGTTTACGCTCATTCCTTCTATAGCAAAATTGTCGGACCATCCTGGCAAACCGGAACGGCAGTCTATTTGAGTTCTCGACTGATCGAATTGAAAAAGTTACCTTTGCCTTTCGTTTTCGATCAACTCTGGACCTGCCAACTTCTCACCTGGGGAACGCTTTTGCTTGAATATTCGTTTTGCACTTTGATCTGGGTGAAACCGCTTCGCTATCCGATTATCTGCCTGGCTGTCATTTTTCATTTGGTTCTCGACTGGCACATGAATATTCCCCAATTCGAGTGGCTGATGATCTTCGGCTTCCTCACTTTTGTTGATGCAAAAGAAATAAACGCATTCATAGACTGCTGCCGCCGATTCGAAATCAGCCGGGCCAAACCGGTGGCCTCGACTCATAGTCAGTGACGGTCTGGTTGCGCTCAATTGTTTTCAGCAATGAAGCCGACCTGGAATCGTGGCGATTCACGGTTTGAGTCAGTTGATGCGCTTTGGCAAACCACTGAGCAGACTTTTTAAAATGCTCCTGGCGCCTATCTTCAGCAGCAGTAGCAGCACCGACGAGAAACTCCAGGACACCCAAATTATTCCAATCTCGGATCAACGGTGCGGGATCTGTCCCTGAAGCTCGGTTATCGAGGTCTTCTGCATCTCGATAAAGATGCGCCGCCTCTTCGTAGTGACGCCAGTCACGGTAGAAATTGGCGGTCGTCGAAAGGGCCAGAGTCACTCTAGCCGTGGAGGTTGCATACTTGCGGCTCAATTCAAGCCATTTTCGGAAATGCGGTTCAGCCTCTTTGTAGCGCTTGAAGGAGAAGTAAGTGAGCCCTAAACGGCGCTCGAGATCAGCCTGACTCAAAGGTTCAGAGGCAGGTGTCCTGGCCAGCTCGTTAAGCAGCATGTTTGTTTCTTCGACGAGCGCAACCTTGGCATTGAAGAAGCCGCCGGTCTCTCTAGTGGCCGAGTGGACATAGAGAAAGCACGTCAACCAAATCACGGCGGTGGCTATTGCCAACTGACGAATGAGAAGAGAATGTCTGCTCGTTTGAGCCATCTGATTGACGAAAGCTTCGCCCCCGGACCGTTTTGTTACTTCTTACCCTCTACGGGGAATTTAGCTAGCAGACTGCGTTCGTAGAACGTAGAATTATCCATGCACGGACGGGCGTTTTACTATATAGCTTGGCAAATTTCGGGAGACGATTATGACTACTAAAACCCTTGGCTTTCTTCTGGCTATCGGGTGTCCAATCGCTTTGTCTTTTTTACTTCCCCCGAACCAGGCTGAAGCCGGAAACGCAACGCAGTACAAACCAGGCGAGCTCGTCGCCCAGAGTACAGCAGCTGCAGCATCGACGCCCGCTGCCACATCGAGCGATAACGACAGTGACGACGCAGATAGCAAACCAGCCGTGCCGGAGAAGCCTAAGAGCGTACAAAGCTATCATCCCACCGCAGCAAGCACCCAAGCCCCAGTCAAAGAATCTGCCGAAATGACTGCGACGGCGCAGAAAGTCTATGCCGAAATCGGAAAAGGCAACAACAAAGAAGCATTGAGCTTGATTTCCGACGCTCTGAAAAAAGAGCCAACCAGCATTTTAGCCAGGCGTTACTACGCATTCGCCCTCGTCCACAACGATTCACCCAGAAGCGCAATCGAGCAGATCCTCTATCAGTTACCGAGATTGCCCGGTTATCAGAGAACGTCGTTCGACTGGTGCACTCTTGGAGATGCTTATCTGCAAGCATCATCTTTCGATAATGCCGATATTTCCTATAACACCGTACTCAAAACCGAACCTGAGAATCATTCAGCCAAGGGTGGTCTGCTTCGCACCCTGGCTAAGAGAGGCAAAGCCGATGAAGCGATCAAGCAATGCGATGCCCTGATCGCTCAGTATAGCCAACAACCCTCAATTGGAGCCTACTACAAAGGTTTGCGGGCATTGTTAGTCAGAGAAAAAGGGCAACCGGCAACGCCCGATGTGGCACCCAGCGACTCAAATGATGCGAACTCGGCTCCTAGTGGTGGGACGATTCCAGAGCTGCCATCAGTCAGACCGCTCGGTGGCTGAAAGCCCCAATTGGTCGGCTCGTCGTGACTTTAGTCATGTTGACAGCTTCGAAAAAAGCATGATAGCGTGGGACAATAGAGGCATGGTCTGTCAAATTTTGACAGGTCTCTGTTGATTATCTCGAGAAAATAATGGACTTAGCCAGGGCGTGCAAAAAATGAAAACTAAAACTGTGAAATTTAGAAATAGAAAAGGAGCAATGACCGCGGAGTACGTCACGACGTTGTATGTCCTCTTTTTCTTTCTGTTTTTCCCAATGCTAAATTACGGCATCCTGGGAATGAGGGCTTTTTTCCTCTGGTTCGCTTGCAATGAAGCCTGCATCACTGGTATCAAAATGCCGACGTTATGCGAACCAGTCACAATTGGCGGCGTCAGTTATGCCGGTGCTGCCTCGACTGCGGTTACTAGAGCCAACAACATCGCCACTGCCTTTGGCGGCATTCACTGGCCAGCCGGTGAACCGGAAATTTGGATCAATGTCACTCCACTTAGCCCGACTTCACCACCCGGTCTGACCTACGCCCCAGCCAAGATTCAAGTGACGAACTACTTCAGCGGCCCAGTGCTGCCGACGTGCCCAGACGTAAACAACTTCATCTGCACATTCATTGTAGTGATCAAGAATGCGGCATTAGACCCGCTGATCCCCATTCCCTGGTTTTCATACATTCCTGGGCTGGGAAGCCAATTGCATGTGACCGTTTGCTGTCAGCAACAATTCGAAAACCCTCCCGGGTTGACTAAGTAAGGAAGTTAGCAAAAAAACGAAAAATACGAAAAATTCGAAAGTACGAAAGAACGAAGATAGAGGTTTTGCAAATGTCAGTAAAGAAAAAGAGAATGCGAAAGGAGAAGGGCGTAGCCGTAATGGCTTTAGTCCTCTGCTTATTCTTGTTTGTTCTTTTCTGCGGGTTGTTCGCGTTCGACGCCAGCCGTGCGGAAATGGCCAAACGAGAGTTGGTCGCAGCTTGTGACTCGGCGTCGATCACTGGCACAGCCATGCTCGCCAGTTACGACACGAGCCCAGGCTCCAGTATCACCTTGGCGCAAGCCCAGGAAAACGCGGCCGGCTATGCCAGAAATATGTTTCAGCGCGGCACCTTGCTCGGTCAGTCTCTGAGCACAGCCAACATTGTGTCCACGCCAGCAGGGCTGGGTAATGTCACGCCTTACAGCTGTAATCTATTGATTACGGTCAACGACCCGACGAACCACTTTAACAGCGTGGCAGCCGGCAGTCCGAACGGCAAAGCGATCATGGTCTTCGCTTGTTACGGATACGTGCCTCAATTTCTATCAGCAATGCCTTTCCACATTGGTCTTTCTGGTCTTCAAGCCAGTTCTACCGGTGGTCTGCCCCAGGTAGATTCGATCGTCGTATTCGACTACTCAGGATCGATGGATGACTTCACGGTCGTTTCATTCGTCCGACGTGAATGGGATTGGACCAACACCTGCAACCGTTACACAGTGATTACTGGCAACAATGCTCCGGTCAGCCATACTTTAAGCGACTACCTGAAATGGAATTACGATCCAGCCAGTGGCGGCAACCCATCTGGTAACGGAGTCAACGTTCTAGAACCACAAAACCTCGAGGCTTCGAGTGTCGCAGTCGGATCGCAAGTTGGCATTAACTGGATGTTCAACCCCCTCCTGTTCGACGTGATCGTGAGAGCTAATGCACTGCCTCTGTTTTGGACCCAAAACAAAGTGAACGGTCCAAATGGTGCATTATTGACAGCAACTGATTTTGGCAACCCTCCGGGCAACTACAAACCGCTCTTCTGGAACCCAAACGCGACGCCCACGCCTACTTCATTTACGGCAGCGCAGTTCGCGACGCAGTACGGTATACCTCCGGCCTCCGTCAGCAAG
>CAJCHQ010000693.1 GCA_903970295.1 Bryobacterales bacterium | reverse complement strand
ACAAAAACAATGCAGTCTGCCGTTGGCTCCGATGATTCGGTTTTAGATACAAAACTAATCATCGCACTGGCTCAGGTTTGGGATCGAAACGACTGGGATAAGCTGGATTTTGAGGAGCTGAATCTCGCCTCAGTGTCAGACTGGGACAGATACATACGAAGTCTTACGCCAGATTTACCAACTTACCTGTCTGATTTTTTGTTAGAAAAAATCGACGTGAGCAAATTCGATTATTTCTGGTCTCAGCTTCAATGCAACTTAACGAGCAGTCAGAGACAGGAGCTAATTGAGTGGTACGGAGCAATGGCTCTAAAGATGACTGGCCGCCGATTCGATTTGTCGTACTTGGACCGCTTCTGCAATTAATGGAACCGTCAATCTCTCCAACGGTGAGAATTCCTCAGCACGCTAATGTCATCCATGGCATCTGATCTAGGAACAGGGACCAGATGAGATCTTTACTGAATATCAGCCGTAACTTCTGAAATGGTAATATTGTCTGCAATGCAGTTTGGCTTGAGCGAAGTTATCACTCAAAGCCAGCTTGTGATAGTTTCAAAATCCCGAAAGCCCGACTGGAGGTCCAGCGATGCGAAGAATACCGCCGGGGAAGCACAAGCTCAATCATGCAATCGGCGCCACGATTAAGGACATGAGGGAGAACAAAGTCCTCAGTCAAAACGACCTTGGACTTTTGACTGGAATGCACAGGTCGTATGTTGGCGACATCGAGCAGGGAACCCGCAACATCTCAGTGTGGAATCTTGTGCGTATTGGGTTGGCTCTGGAAACAAGTGGTGCAGCTATTCTTGACGTCGCTGAACCGATATGGCGGCGTTCAATCAAAAGATGAACCGTTTCGCTTGACTGAGAAATTTAATTCAGACTTCGGAATCGCATTTCCAGAGGTGTGGAAATAATATCTTGTCTAATCGCGGCAACAGTCTTGGCTGGCGTGATATGAGTGTCGACTTTCTGGCAGCACAATTAGAGATTGACGAGCCCATATGAAAATGATACTTTTGAAGTTGGGTGTCCCAACTCACAAACAGAAGCACTTGTCCTCAAATGATCAGTGCTCCGCACAGACATAGCGTGGTCATTTAAATCCGATGGTGCATAATGCGCCTTCGGCAACCAGGTGCTTTTAACACCAAATATTTGGCTCTTCCTTGATTGATTACAGAGAGCTTTGTTATCTGTGTGTCTCGGTCGGCTACCAACTTTTCGTAGTGCAGTTTTGAGATTGCACGTTTAGCTCGTCGCATAATCTCTCTACTCGTCTATCGATGATGGATTGCACTAAGTCTAGTGCAACATTCAAGCGCTTTCCAAACATAATCAAACGCCTCGGCTTCGAGCTTCATGGAGTTTAAAATAATGACCGAAGAACTACCTGTATACGGATATTTGAGTAACGGCAGCCGTACACAGGCTCAAATGATGGCTGCCTTCGAGCTCCTGAATAGTATCGCTTCCGGAATCTGGATCAATAATTATCGTCTGTACACAGTTTCAGGTTCCCCCTTTGCCGATTCTCCTTCGGCAGGAAGTTCCAGCTTGTATTGGGGACCGACAGGCGCCGGTAATGCTTTCGCGCAATACCTTTCTTCGACTCAACCATATGCGCTGGGATCACAGGGTGAACTGCAAGTAGGGACGTCTTATTCGTGGGCCAATAATACGGTCTACGATATCTTTGCCCAGCTCACGACAACCTCAGTCACCTTCCTGATAAGCGCTTGGTCAGGACCCTTAAGCCCACCATCCTCAAGATTTTTAGCGAATGGCGGTGGTCAGACGTGCGATCCAACTGGTGATTACTTTTGGCTCGGATCTGTCTATTACACGGGCAGCGCTTTCTTTGATTATGTCGGCTTAAGAGCTGTATACAACAAATACAACCAAGCTGTTAAACCTGTCATGGCTGCTTATACGGGAAGCGCCTACAACTATTCCAATAGTGCAGCTAGGATTGCCGAGGGACAAAATGCTACTTCATGGGGAATCTCTGTGATCGGCGTTATGCAAGGCGAGCAGAGAAATGCAATCACACTGACAAACTTTCAAGCCTGTAATATTCCGTCAGGAGATCCTGCTGCCACTTTCTATTCGTACATAGGGTTAAACCCAACAAGCGGCTCAGCTCCGGGAACAAACATAGCAGAAAATGGGGTTTCCCTGCCGGCAAATGGTGTTGCTGCTGCAACTATGGGTTGGTCCGGTTCAGCATTGGGATTCAATTCGTTCTCTCGGGCCGAGTTCACAGTGGGGAGTGCCACCGTGCAGTTCGATCCCGCGCCTGCGAGTGCAATGTATGGCACTGTTGTCTGTTGATTGCTGATCATTTAGCGAAACAAAACTAGTCGCAGTGAGGCTCATAAATGTCAGATTCAATATTTTGGACAGATCCGCCAAGTTACTCAGGCGTATTCTGGACAGGCTCTTCACCGTGGGGGCAGCCGTTCTGGGTGTCGTCCCCAAACTGGCTATACGCTCCTGTCGGTGCAGGTACAGGCTCGTTCAGCACAAGTTCAGGAAATTATCTTGTAAGCGGAACAGGGCTAGGAGTCGCGGGAACCGCTGACAGCTTGTACTTTGCATACCAACTGGCCGCGGGTAATTTA
>CAJCHQ010000692.1 GCA_903970295.1 Bryobacterales bacterium | reverse complement strand
AGTGGCAATCATTCTTGCTTCGGAGTAATAACCGAAAAAATCGCAAAACGTGTAGACTGAGTCCTGGGGCACCAAAGCGATCGCCGGCATCAAAAGCAGAATGAATGCAAAGACCGTCTGGATACAGAACTTTTTGGCAGGCATATTTCAAGAATAGCATCTCAACATGCAGGCAAGAATCTCAAATTACCTCCGTCTGGCATTGCCTGCCTTTCTAGTTTTTTGGCTGCTTTCAGCAGCCTTCGAGATCGTTCAGCTTTATCAGAAGCAAGAGCTGTTAGTTATTGTCGGCGACGGCCGGCAATTGCTCGCTGATTTTAATGCCTTCTACAACGCCGGTTTGCTCTGTCGCAATCACTTTCAGCATGGTACTCCGATTTACGATGTGGCTACACAGCTCAGTTCTCTGGCGACTGTGATCGCGCCGAAAAAATCAGACGTGGTTATGCTCTCGGTCAATCCGCCACATTTCTTCTTATTTTGCGAGCCGCTCACTTATTTCAGCGTCTATCATGCCTGGGTGCTGTGGTCGGCCATGAGCATTGCCTGTCTTGCCGGCAGCATTTATTTGCTCGATCTGAAGCGCCTTGCGAGCAAATACGAACAAATCTGCTGCGTCCTGGCATGCGTCGGCACCAGCACTACTTTTTCGACAATTCGTCACGGGCAAAATTCATTTATTCTGTTGCTCACCACTCTGCTTTTCTGGCGACTGCTGGAAGCCCGCAAATTCTTTTTAGCCGGGCTTTCGCTCGCGCTTTGCCTGTTCAAACCTCAATATCTGCCGGCCTTGTGTACGGTCGGCTTGCTGGTCGGCCGTTTGCGCTTTGCACTGGGGCTGATTATCGCCGTTTCAATCATCGGCGTTATTTCCGTAACTGCCTTCGGCGGCAACATTTTCCAATCCTGGATCGACTTCATTCAGATCAATGGCTCTCATGTTGACTTCGCCTACATGATGCAGAACATTCGCGGCGAGCTGACGATCTGCATGAACGGCAAAGACACCGACGTAGGCTCCCTCCTCTCTGCGATTATTCTCGGGCTCGGCCTCATCTCTATGGGATGGCTCTGGTGGCGATTTCGGCCCCTCTGGAGTGACCCCTTCTATTTCAGAATGCTGGTCGCTTTAACCATTTCTGTAATGTTATTCAGCAGTCCTCACACGCAAAGCAGCGATTATGTTCTGATTTATGTAACTGGACTGTGGGGCTGGACCTTTATCCGGCATGCGTCCGTAAAAAGCCTGCCAAGCTCGATTCTCAGATTCCTGCTCATTATTTATCCGTACGTGAGCTGGATTTTCTATTTAGTTCTTGGTTTATTTTTGATCGCACGAATACAACCCTTCCTCGCCTGGAACCTAGCCGTATTCAGCCTTTCTCTGCCAGTTCTGTTCACAAGCGCAGGCTCCCGAGAGAAAGTTTAGTATCATATTTCTTGCCTCGACTGCCGCCGTCATGTAGGCTTTTCTCATTGAATTAAGGATTTAGGCAGACACTTCGTGGGAATTCCCCCACTGCTTTCAACCACGATTCCTAAATTTGTATAACATTGAGAAGTTGCAAGCGGGCAATTTTTCCCGGGCAGTCAAAAAAGGGATCCCATCGGTATAGATACAAGCGTAAGACCAAAGATGATTGTATGACCATGGCACAGTTGCAAAAGCATCCAACGGGAACCAGAAGCTGCGTGCATTGCGCGTCTCCAGTACCAGTGTTTGCTCGATTCTGCGGTGAATGCGGTGCCCCTGGGCACCACACCCATGTACAGGCGCCAGCGACGGGCGGCTTCCAATTTGCCCGGGCCCAATCGCAAGCTTTCAAAGTCAATGACCCACAAACCGGACCAGTCACTGGACCGATTACCGGCGGCGCCCGAGCTCCCGGTTTTGCTGCAGTTTCCAACAAGATTCGCCAGATCAGACCGGAGATCCGCGAAGAACTCGGCAAAATGATCGTTCTCCTTGCCCGCGAGCGGCTATTCCTTTATATGCATTGCCTCATTTTTCTGGCCATCAATTTCTTCGGCTTCTGGCTCTCTATCAAGGCGCACAACGAATACAACGCCGATGAGCTGACCAAAACAGTGATTGCTTTGACACCATTGATGTTTATAAACTGCATGGGTTTAGTCTGCCTGGCTCCGATCAAAGGGACCAAGCAAGAAATCTCCCGGCTGAAAGAACGAATCTCTTATCTCAAAGCGCAAATCGAATATCAGAACGTTATCTGACTTTTTGCCCTTCCGACATAAGCGTTTGCCGAAACGAGAGCAATTGCAGAAAGGCTTTGTAGCAAGCTTTGATCAGATTGAGATGACGAATCGTGCCCTCGCCGGCTTGGCGCTCGCGATGAGGCACTGGCACATAAATGACTTTGTAACCGCGCCTGACAGCAAATAGAGCGAGAAAAATCGAGGGAGCAAGTGTTTCTTTGGGAATCAATCTAGAAGCATCTTGCCAGACTTCCCGACGAATCAGTTTGAACGGGACGTTGGCATCTTTGATTTTCACACCGAAGCTCAAACCTAGAGTATAGCGAACAATTTTGGTCAAGACCAGACGAGTAGGTGGATCCTGCCGTTTGGTTCTGATACCGAATACGGCATCATGACCAGGCATTGCTTGCCAGAGCGAGTCGAATGCCGAAAGTGGAATTTGCTGATCGCCGTCGACCATAAAGATGTATTGCCCAGCGGCCGCATCTAATCCCGCAATCAAAGCTGGACCATGTCCTCGAGGTGGCTGATGGATAACTTTCAGGCGCGGTTCGCGAGCGGCTAATCTGTCCAGAATATCGCGTGTGCCGTCTTTGCTGCTTTCCACGACAATCAATTCGCAATTCGGCACAGTCTTCATCACTGTCGCCTCGATTTCCTCGACCGCCGCTTCGATCGAGTCTTTCTCGTTGTATACAGGCATCACGACGCTGACTGCAATTGCGCCAGGCTTGGACGATGGCTCGCTCGACTCAGGCATGAACAGCCTCGCTTTTGATGCGATCGGCGACTGTTTTAGCCGAACGGATGACGCCGTCTGAATTGTAATAAACGAATTCGGCGAAGCGTCCGCACAATTCAATCTGCTGCTCTTTGCACCAGGCGTACAAGATATCTAGATTCTTCTGGCGATCCAGGTCGTAAATTGCATAAGCATATTTAGTGCGTTTGACAGCGACTGTGACGACTTCCTTCTTGTCGAGGAAGCCTTCACGAGCCAGATCATCGACTACGCGTGCACCTAGTTCGGTGTCAGTCATAGCCCAGGTGGCGCTATCTTCCTTGGCAGTAATTTCAGCCACCATCGAAGAACAACCGGGCGGCACATAGTTCTTGCCGAAATAATCAAAGAAGACCAGGCGATGAAAAATCACGTCTGGCTGCGGGAAATAAGCAGCCAGCTGATCGGTTTTGCGTTCACGATTGAGTCCGACCATAACCACGACGAGCGAATTATATTTGAGAGCTTGCACGGCTCGCACCACTTCCGGTGCGACGTCATCGAGCGCTTCGATAAAATCGAAGATCGGCATGGCGCAGATAATTCGCTTGTATTCTCGCTCTTCTTTTCCGTTCGAGACTACCCACCCGCGCTCGGTACGGCGAATTCGATCGACTGCGAAGTTACGCACGATTCGCTCATTAACGTGAGCCTCGATCGCGCGGGGCAGCGATTCGAAGCCACCGACTTTCGGATAATAGAAATAGAGTTGATGCGTGTAACCCTCGGTCTCTATGCCGATCGCAGATTTGATCACATCTTCGATCGGTGGCTTCGGAATGCGTTCGACCCACTCGGTAGCCATTTCATTGGGTGGCGTTTTCCAGATCTTGGCGTTGTACGGCATCATATATTTTTCGGCAAGGCCTTTGCCGAAAGTGTTGTAGATCCAGTCTTCAAAGTTGTTCTGTGGTCGCTGTGGATTCTCGATAAAGTGATGCAAGCATTCGTAAATGTCTTCTTTGTCCAGAACCGACAAACCATTTTCGAAGGGATACTTGACGAAGCGCCCCTTGAACCAGATCGAATTGCGCCGATAATGCTCGTTGAGATTATCCTTCAACAGTTCTTTCTCTAAGTCCAAAATTTCAGTGTCCTTGGAGAACATAATGTGTCCGCCCAGGTCGAATAAAAAGCCGTCTTTTTCATAACTGCGGCAAAGCCCGCCGGTGACTGAAGCCCGCTCCAGTATTTCGGTATCGGCTCCCAAAAAGTAGCTCAGGCTGAGACCAGCTATACCGCCACCGAGAATTCCTATCGATTTCAAGACAGATTGCTCCGCAAATTCAGTGCTCATGGCAACCAGGTTATGGACAAAGTGCCACGCTTGTACCTTACCACGCGCCTCGCAAGAACAAATCCGTTTAAAGTTCGCTATTACCTAAAATCCAACATTCTTGAACGCGCTGCTTTGAGCTTGCTTCGATTGCGCATCATTCTTAGCCCGAAACTCCGCCGCCTTTTTTTTCAACGCATCTGCACGCTCGGGATGGCCAAGCAGCTTCCAGACTCTGAACGATTCATCAGGGACCACCGCCGCATATTGTTCAGTGAAGTCAGCGTCGGCCAGTTCGGCAAACTTCTGCGCCTTCGAGCGATCACCGCAATCGAGTTCATATATCGCCATCTGAATGTACTCGTAGCAAGTTTTGCATGCCATGCGCTTGTCCGCACGGTCAATCCATTTTTGTGCATCATCTAGCTTGTCCATGTGCACATGAGCAAGAATCGCATTACTATAGTATTGCATGCGAGTATGGTCGGGCGGCACACAGCCCGAGTGTCTACCAGCAGCGGAATCGGGCGTGTGCTCGTAAATCTGGGCTGCTAATATGGCAGACTCAGCTAAAATTTGCCAGTTGCGCTGCTGCAGGGCTAAATCCATAAGATAACCAGCTGCGTGCTCTGAACGACGACTGTAAGGCGCCTCAACGCAAGCATCCTGTAATTCTTTATGCCACCAGGCTATCTGCTCTACTATCGGTGCATCGCGTGCAACCGTGTGACCATACTCCTGCGAGAAATTCGGATCGACCAACCCCTCAGGCCATTTGTCGTTTTTTTCGATCCTGTCAGCTAACGAAGCACTGCCGAATTTGCGTAACAATGCCGTATTCACCGCAATGTGCCTGAGCTTGAAAGCTTTATCGGCATCAGGTTGTCCGTTCTTCTTCCAGATTTGAACAATGTAAGCGCCGGGCGTACTGGCTAGATTGATCGCTCCCACATACTTAGTATAAATCTTCAAGGCATCAGTCAAATTCTTCTCAGCTTCACCTGTTTGACCAGCATCATCTTGCAATTTCGCGATTGCACTCAAGGTGTCGGCGATGCGCTTGTCGTCGAAGTCAAGACTCTTTTTCTCGGCGGCCAGCTCTTTATCGAGAATTTTTAGGGCCAAAGATCTGCGTTTGTCGCGGACCAAGTCCTCTACTCGATTCTGCACTTGTTCAGACGCACTTGGTTGCCCAACCACGAAGGTGCTCATGCTTAAATCCAGCAATTGATCGAGAACTTTCAAAGCCTCGACATCTCGTTTCTGGTCGATGTAAAACGAAAAAAGCTCTGCCAGCTGGATTGCAGTCACCGGACTGTCGCTGCCGAAGACTGTGGTCGTCGACTGAATAGACTCTTTAATCAAGTCCTCTCCATCCTTGGCGTGCCCGAGTTTACTCAAAGATTTCGCCTGCCAGAACGAAGGAATCGTGTCAATGCGGGAGGCTACCATGCCGGAGTAAAAGCCTGTAGAATTGGCCGTTTTCTCGTAAATCTGGAGTCCGTGACGAAAATCTTCTACTGCCTTTTCGGGCATCTCCGCGTTGGACTCTGTTTGCGCTAGCTGAAACCATGAGAAAGCAGCATGCGGCTGTAGGCTGTTTTCGTTCAATATAGATTGCTTCCGCATTCCTTCTAGACTCGCTTTTGCCGCACTTACTTCTAAAGCGTGTACCTCATCCGGTGTCAGTGCCTCAGGTGACTGCCCAGCCTTATCTTTTTCAACTGTTGCTGTCCTTTCCAACGAGGTAATAGTATTTCTCACATTGCTTATTCTCTGTTCCAGCCGACTTTTACCCGGATCACTGTCAGGTATCAGAGCTAGAGCCTTTTGATATAAATCCAGTGTTTGCTTAGGCGCCTCGCTTTCCAGACGAGTCGCTAGCCGCATGTAGATATTGGCTCGCTCACTATCCACCATGTGGTTGTCTTTTTCAGCACAGGCAGCGGCAGCGCGCAAGGTAAGAAGCTCCATTTGATTGCGATACATCGGTATATTCATCGGCCCGGATTGCGATCCCTCGACATACTGA
>CAJCHQ010000691.1 GCA_903970295.1 Bryobacterales bacterium | reverse complement strand
GAACAGATCTTCTGAAAATGACAACCTTCCCGGAGTTTTTTTAACTGTTTTCACGACAGTCCCATGGAGTCAGCTGCAGGATAAAACACCTGTATGGGATAATTGCGCGGTTTATCCCGCGCGAGACTGCATGCTTTATGTTTGACTTAAAATTGCCGACGCTTGCAATTATCTTCGCCTTTTCTGCGCTCAACTTTCCCGTTGCCGCGAATGCGGACACGTCAGGATGGTTTCTCAAAGGAGATGCCCCTTACAACTATAGTTGGGGAGTAGACGATCAAGAAACGCATGATGGTGCAAAGATAGCTTATCTCAAGTTCGAGTCCAAAAAGGTATCACCTGCTGGTGATGCGACGGGATTCGGCACCGTTATGCAGACTTTCGAAAGCACTCGGTATCGTGGCAAGCGCATGAAATTGAGCGGTTTTATGAAAACCGCAGATGTTACGGTCCACTCAGCTTTTTGGATGCGAGCAGACGCATCAAACGGCAAAGTTCTCAGTTTCGATAATATGAGCAAGCGGTCAGTTACTGGCACAACCGATTGGAAGAATTATGCGGTGGTTCTGGATATTCCCGCAGCAAGCGAGGAAATCGCGTTCGGAGTCATGCTCTCAGGACCAGGCGAAATCTGGGTTAGTGGGCTAAAGTTCGAAGAAGTCGATAAATCGGTTCCGGTAACGGCGGAGTATTGCGCGCTCGATACACCTGATCATCCGGTGGATCTCGATTTTACGGCCGAGAAGAAAAGGTGATGGTCACACCGATAAAAGCAATGCTGTTAGCCAGTTTTTGCTTGCTTAGCAGCCCAACATTGACGATGGCGTCACCGGAAGATGATGCCTTTATTCGATGGCAACAACAAGACGCACATAACAGGCGCCTCGATGAAGAAAAACAACTCCTATCCCAAGAGTCCGAAATGAAGCGGAATCTCGCAGACCTCGATCGTGATATCAACGCCGCATTGAAGAGGCGAGCGTTCCTTCAGCAAGACCTGTTGAACCTCCAGAGAAAGATTATCTCAATAAAAATTCAGCTGTTATAGCCGGTTTTGAAGCGCCAAATAGGCAAACCCTAGACCAGCCATCCCTATCATTCACCCGGACTTCGGAATTGAACAGTTCGCTGACTAGCGAGCGGTGTTTATCCTCGCCTACATTCTGGGCAATTTGCGCCGCGCACCGTTCGGATTTGCACGGCTTGAAACCATTCATGGCCCTTTTTGCACAGCCACCAGTATTTGTCAGCGGTTGAACCGTAAACATTGAGCGGTGTCTTCGACTTATTTTTAGTTGGATGCCACTCTTTAGCTATTTTCGGATATAGAGTCTTGAGACAGTTTGTGATTGAAATTTTGTTGCCGTTACAAAATGGGCAGCCCAAGGAGCCATAGGTCTTGGTTGTAATAAGCGCCCGCCATTCATGGTCTGGACCTTCTGGACATTTCCACCAGACCCGACGGGTTTCGGCGATGCGCAAATTTTGCGCGTTCCATTTTCCGTTTTTTGTTGGATGCAGCATTTTAGCTAGTTCGGGCAGATTAGCAAGGCAATTTGTTTCTGATAGTTTCGCTTTTTTGCAGAACGGACAGCGCTCACCATGTCTGCGGTTAAATGTCGATTCCCATACGTGATCGGGTGCTACCGGGCATTTCCAATGATAGCGAGCGTGCCAGGTGATTTTGTGAGGATCAACACCCTTGTTTTTGCTGCGGTCAAATTGCGCCAGGGCGTCGGGATAGTCACTCAGATCGGTGCTTACGCCAACGTTGCAAATCATGCAGCCGGACTGGCGGCCAGTCCGATTTGTGATGGTTGCAGCATAGATGTGATTTTTGTCGTTCGAACACTGCCACCAGACTTTGACATTGGAAGCGTAATTAAAATCTTCCGGTCCCCAGCCACAATTTTTCTTGTGATACCACTCGATAGCGATTTCCGGGAAGGCTTTGGCCAGAGATGCCCGCCTTATTGGAGCCGGTTCGATTACATCCTCGATATTTTTGATACGATTTTTCGACCTGGGTCTTAGTCTCGTGGCTGTCATAGGTATAAGTTACTCCTGGCTGACTGAGTTATGCCCGGTTTCTCTGAAAAATCACAAAAACTACCTGCACTTCTCGACGAAATTCTTGGCCGCTTATGGGCTGGCGAGTTTGAAATTCCTTGAAATGCGCAGGGAGTTAACGACCTTGCTGGAACCACACAAGAACTGCTCCGCGCCAGCACTGCCCCTACGCCCGATCCACATATGAATTGACAAATGTGGCTATATCGTCAGCTGTTGCTCCCATCGTCATGTCGAGTTTCATCTCGCGGCCATTGTATACAGCTGGTTGAGGGTCTCCGCCACGAACCATCCCCACAAATTTTAAATCGGAATTTAAAATGGGGCCGCCCGACATTCCGTGCTCCGCTTTGGCAAAAATCCAGTGGCACAATTGGGGTGGTGCCTCATACGATGAGTCGAAATCAACCTCGCGCAAGGAAGCGTATGTGCCTGGCCTGATTTGTAATTTACCGTCATGGAAGCCGACGGCGCCCATTAAGTCACGACGGGCAGCCTCTCCTTTAAAACGCCCAAAAGGTTCAAACCTGAAAAAGGGATCGCGCGCTTCATACAAGGCGATGTCTTTGATTGGATCGCTATCCAACAGTCTCAGTTCTAGTGTCCTGCGGCGAAAATCGTAGGCTCTGAATTCGGTCTTCGGTTTCGCGCCTGCTACACCATGGTAGGCGCCCACAAGGTACCGGTCATTAACGGGAAAGGCGGAGCTGTAGTGGTAGTGACCATTATCTACTCGGTGTTCAATTTGAAAAATGCGACTCTGAATTTGTCTACGCACTCGTGCGCTATCAGCAACCGCAGCCTGGAGAGATTTTTTTGCCGGTGATAAATGCTCAGGACCGCCCTCGGGCACTGCGGGCACTGCGGGCGGTGCGGGGTTAGTTGGTCGCGCATCCAAAATTGTTTGAACCAGGGAGCGACTTTCTCCGGCTGCGGAGACTGCCGGAGATTTATCCCCTGCGATCGCTTGTCGAGCCGCTGTAATCGTTTGAGTAGTTTCATCAATCAGGATGCTTGCATCGCGCTCGACATTAGAAAAGCGCGATATTCTGAATCTGCTCAGCCCGTATGCGATGGCTGCAGCCGCTACGGTCTCGACACCAAGTTCAGCACCAGCCAGCATGCGTGAGCCAATATTTGCGCTACTGTCAGTGGCAACCGACACGTTGTTGCCTAAATGCGCCCTCACATCGCACAAGAGTTTGGAACCGGCTGTCTCAAGAGATCCCACGGCCGTCGCAATTTCATCTCGATCAAACATAGACGATCACCTCGATAGGTTATTTTTCGAGCGCCGTGCATTGTTTCACCCCAAAGAAAAAAATGCATGCCGCTGACTCCTGGTAGATGCTGTCCCTGATCGCAGGTTAAGGGCTTAAATTGACAGGTGGCTGACACGCCTGTGCGGTAAATACGAGGTCAAGCCCTGGTTTGGCAAAATAAAAAGCTTTTCGCTCCCTGAGAGATTCAGAACCGGCAGTCACCGATAACTGCGATTCCGAATCGCTGTGCTTGGTGCGCGATAAATCAAGTCTCGATGATGGCACAGATAACCAATCCCGATTCATTTACCCCAGCCTGAACGCGGGCATTGCCGTCATACGATGTAAGGACAACTATTTTTGTGCCATCGTCTCGTTCAACCAGCTGAACCAGGCTGTCGCCACCAAGCTCCTCAAATGCCATAGGGTCATCATTGAACCAGTCCTCTGCCGCCTCGGTTTGGTTTGCCTGCACCAGGAAAAATCGATCAGTATCGGTCGAGGCATCACCAATCTCGCACCATCTGACGATGTCGCCCTTCGTCGATAGTACGTATCCTACAAGCTCTTTCTGCACCCAGACCGCATGCACGTTAGGCGTCGAACCAAAGGCAATTCGTGGAGCTGTAGAGAGATCGTTAAGGGGATGCCACAGTGCTAACTCGTGAGTCGGGAGCGGAAGTTCTCCAAAGTCCTCGAACTTTACGCTATCCAACTTGCTTTTTAGCGCTTCGCACTTCTTTGTGAGCCAGAACCCCACCAGTTCTTCGTTAAAGTCACCCATCCATAGCACTCCTTTTGGTCGAGCCAATCATACGGCTTCTGAAATCCAGCAGTATAGAGTCCGCCCAATCGCGACACTTTTCCCGACAAAATGTCGGGATTTCTGGTTAAATTTCCCCCGAATATTAATTCCCGACACTTTGACACTAGTTTTGTCGAGTCAATCTGTCATTCCCCGACATGTCGTATCGGAACGCCGACTTTGATATACCCAGTTCGCGCATACACTGCCGCATCAGAACGACTACAAAGCAGAGCTTGGAGTAGCAACAGCGGAAAGTACAATTTTTGAGGCGGAGACGAGGATTTTTACGGCTGACATACACCCAACATCAGCCGGCGTGAAATACGAAGCCGTTAATCGCTCCCGATTCAAAAGTAATGCAATAACCCTAAAATGACCCAATTATGGTGCTCTAATGACCGTCGGCATCCGCGTCAAAAGTCCAGCAGAATCAGCCACCATGGCCGTGAAACAGTAAGAACAAAAGATATGCCAAGCCGCCTACCATCATCCGAGTTCTCGTTGCCCGCGGCTAAAGACTTTCCACGTCTGCCTTTTGACGATATCGGGAACAACGATGTTTTTATCCGAACGAGAATGTCGACCAGCACCACAAAATTGACCGGCTATTCTCTCTCTGAAGTCAGCTTGACACATCCAACTTCACACTCTGCCAGTGAGCAGTTCCATCCGGGCTCCACAGTCGACAGAACCATTACCATAGACGGAGTAAAAAGAAGCTACTCGGTTCATACACCCAAAAGCTGGGACGGAAAAACACCTTTACCGGTCGAATACTATTTCAATGGTGTCAATCCTAATTTTCAAGAGAAGGAAAGTTTCACGGGCTTGAGCAAAGTGGCAGATGCAAAAGATGTGCTCGTCGTCTACCTTCACGGAACCGGCCGCCTGCATGCTTTTAACAACGGGCAAGGGGTTTTCAACCTGTCCGGAAGCAACCTCGATGAAAACAAATACCTCAATGCTGTGCACGACCAGCTTAGTTCTCTGCTACCGTTGGACCGGCGCCGGCAAGGACTGGCCGGCTTCTCCGAAGGTGGCAGCGAAGCCTATGCGCTAGCACCGAAAAACACATGGGTATCTTCTGTTCAGAGTGTCGAGGGCTATATGACTGGTCTGGAGCCAGTTTTGAACAGACCAATTTCAGAGCAATCTATTCACGCTCTGCACGATACAATCGTTCCAATCAGCGGCACTCCGCAAATGGATGCAAAAGTAGAAAACGACATATCCGGTGACTTGCATGGCAGAAACCTAAAAAGCATTCCAGGGCAAATAGCGACGGTGCTTGAAGATGCAGTGGAGCATGTTGGACATAATTACATCGAGCCCGAGGATTATTTGGTTAATACATACATTAAAGCCAATCGAATTACCAAGGCGCCTCAAATGACAAGAAATCGAGACGTGGTTACCTATGACTACATTAATGCAAAGACAAATCAGGAAGTTAAAAGCATCGTCCTCACAAATCCATTCGCCACGCACGGCTGGGCGGGCAGCACCGATCATAGTGGTGACATTAAAGTTATCGGCATTCCCGACCCGCATTATAATGCCTCGGAAGCAATCATCGATTTTCTTCTTGACCATAAAAACGCGAGTGCTAAATAGACTCACATTGCCAGGTCCCGGTCATTCTCACTTTTGGAATTGAACCACGCTGTCACAGTGCTAACTCGTGAATCGCGAGCGAAAGTTCTCCAAAGTCCCGCGTCAATTCTCGGTCACATATTTCGAGACGATGCCTTGCCAGCGCTTGCTTTCCAGCGTATGCAAAATCGCTTCGTTGATTGGCTTGCGCAGCGGGCTTCCGGGTGGCAGCGCCAGGGCAATGAAATCATGGCGCAGGGCGAAACGCAAGACGACGATCTTATTTGCATACGAAGTCTTGGCGTAGTACGCGAGCGGTACACTGGCATACACTGCCGCATCGATCTTGCGATTGACGAGGGCGTTTAAAAGATCTTTGTCAGTCGCAAAGGTGGTGTATTTTATGTTGTGGCGATCCATGTACGCCTGGGCGGCAGCTCCGGCAACGGTTGCGCATCTGACGTGACGGAGGTCCTCCTGACCGTTGACAGTTGATTGCAGCTGCCGTGAAGTGAGAAGAGATGCTGCACTGGCAGTAAAAAGCGATAAGAGCAGGATGCCGAACATCATCCAGGCGACCCCAAACGATCGCGCCAAAGTAGTTTTAGGAGGCTGCGGATCCCAGCCGATCGATTTGGGCATATCACGCCCGGCGAGCACCATGACAGACCAGAGCAGGCTTCTGGCAAATGCCCGCTTGTCTTTTGGGGCGTAGTACTCAGAATCTCCTCTCTGCTCCAACAGCCAAAAAATGGCAGCACCTAACATTGTTATGGCAATCAGCGCAAGCACAATTGCGAGAAATCCCCAACCGAGAAATGTCGCACGCAGTCCGTCAAACAGGCTGGGTTGCTGATCGGCGTTGACCGCCACAGTCTGATCGAAAACACAATACGGATCGCTGAAATCAAATCGCGCCTCTCGTTCTGCTGTGATTGCCAGTCCGGCGCCGCAAAGATCTACCTGGTTATTTTGAACCAAATCCTGCACACCGGAGAGATTGGACTCCTTAAACTCATAATCGAAATGCAGCTGTTCGGCTAAGTCTCGAAGCAGGTCGATCGTCATGCCCGTCCAGTGCCCATCTTCATCGCGCATGCACCAGGGCGGCCCGTCCATGACGGCCACCTTGAGTGTGCGGCGGGCTAGGGTGGTGGAACCCGCGGGACTAAAGGCGGGAGAGGAGACCGGATTGGAGATTGGAGAGGAGACCGGATTGGAGATTGGATTGGAGACCGGCTTAGCTGCGGGCGAAGCTCCGGGCGAGGGCTTTCCGAGAGCAGGTGCGAGCGCGATAAAGGTCAGGAATATGATCGATACCAGCCAGTGAGAACATTTAGCCATATACAACTCCAATAGACCATCGCAAACCGCGTCTGCATGGCACCATAGTTTAAACCAAGTGGCAGAAATAAATCAGAAGCTGAGTCTCAATTCAGCCTGACAACAGCTTATTCTTCCAGGATGATGCATGTTGATGCGTGCGCTCAGCAAATCTTGTATCATCTAGCGTTACGATTTCGTGGTATCGCGGGTGGTATGCCGTTTTTTTTCGATCTCTCCTCGGCTCTACAAAAAGGGCAGGCAATTCCGCCTCTCTCAAAAATGACCTTTCTTGTGCGCCCTGGTGACGCTCGATATTGTCGCCTGCCATTGATGATCGCTAGCTTTGGAACACTTGAACCAGGCTTTCTGCCTGCTCCCGGGTTTAATTTCGGCAGCTTTTTGAAGGCGGGACAACTCTTGTCACTGAGGGCATTCGTGTTTGTTTGGGGTTGGTGTTCTTCATTTGTGTGGCATGTCACGAGTGAAGGTATTTTCTCAGTATAGAAACGCCGCCTGCAGCACTGTACTTATTCTTCCCCCTCGTACCATTCTTCCGGGCATCGATCGACCAGCAAATCTAAAGCTTCTTGGAGTTTGTCGACTTTCTCACGATATTCTGCAAGCTGAAGCACCAGAAAATGAGCTGATTGCCAAAGGTCATCAGCTTTCTTATCGGCGGAAAACTTACCATCTTTGTCACGGCAGCAATCGACCAGGTTGGCAACCATATGCACACGACCAAGGAAGTCATCCATCGGTGCATGGTGTATTTCCAGGTCCTGGATCGTCGCCCTGAAGGTGTCAGGGTCGAACTGTTTGCCCACGATGCTGAATCTTCGCGCATAGCTTTATCTTAGCTCCTTTCGGCCGCTTGGTTAAGTCGGCACCGATCCTCGCCTAATCTTTCTGCGGACTGCGAACCATGAACCATGAACTACGAACTACGAACTACGAACCATGAATGTTGAATAGACAACCGAGGAGGCTGTTTAAATGTCCTCCTTCTGTAGATAAAAATTTCGCACTGCATATCTGCTGCAGCGGTGATGCATATACTCCTCTTGTCATCACCAAAACACCCGGTGCACAAATGCCATCCACTGAACCCCCTCCGCAAACGGAACACGTTCAACACACAGATCAAACAACAACCGACTTGCAAACGAAATGCGAGGGCGTCGCGGAAGCTGGTGGAGAAGTCACTGTCGCCATTCGGCAGTTTCCCAACGCGGACTATCAGTTTCTCTACGACCGTTACGAGATATCGATCGTTGAGGCGAAGCTAACAATGCGCGGTTACTGCATCGAAACCAAAATCGTCATGGACAGTAAATGTAGCAGGCTTGTCCTAGCAATTCAAAACGATGTTGGCAGGAAGCGGATAGTACATGCCGAGCTTCGAAAGAAGTGATATTGATTGAGTCAGACGAGGAATGAGTGGGAAAAAACAGCGGTTACTATCGTAAGCAGCCTTAATTTCCGAACCCTTCGAGCGGAAACTAAATGCACGTCCCGGTGAAAGGAAGTGATCGCTCCGTCGATGGCATCACAGGTGCGAGCCCCGAGATCTCACAACGACTTAAGGAGTTAG
>CAJCHQ010000690.1 GCA_903970295.1 Bryobacterales bacterium | reverse complement strand
TTCCAGGTCCGTGAACGGCAGTTTTGAGCAAATCGTAGTAGCGAGAACTCACACCAACCGCAATTTGTCCATACATAATCGGCATAAGTCCGCTCATGGTCTTTTCGGAGACGTTGCTCATGGTCTGCAGCCATGCTGGTCCGGCTACTTTCATCGCTTGTTGAACAGCGTCACCGCCGGACATCAATGATTGAAGACCTGATGACATTCCGGCTATGCCAGTTCCTCCAAAATAAACTGCTCTCGCCGTGTTCATCCACGGTGCATATTCTTGCCCCCAGGTATTGTTGCCTACGAGCCCACCTATGCCAGCGAGGGCTTCGGCCGCACTTCTCGCGACTACAGTCCTTTCCGCACCTTCTGTTATTGTCGCGGCTGCTTCTTTGGTGGCAATTTCTGCGGCCGCTTTCACGCTTCCTTCTATCGCCACTTTCGCAAGCGCTGAAGCGCCACCAACGAACATCGAGGCATCGAGTGCGATGTTAAAAGCTTTGCCTCCCACATATAGCGCCTGGTTCTCAGTCAACCGCTCTGGCAGAGTTCTTGCTTGCACCAGCTTCCCGTTGTACATCACCATGTCGTCGGCTTTATACGTTCTTGTTTGCACCTGAAGGGGGTCGCCGATATTTTTATTCAATAAGTCGTATCCGATCGGTACACTTTGTTGTGCCTGGACACTAATATCAACTACGACATCACTATTTTTGTCGTGAGGATTCACAGCACGTGCCGTAAACCGTTGCTGAATCGCGTCGACGTCAATTGTTTTATATGGAGCGGCAGGCTTACCGTCGGTTCCTGGCGGAGGTACGGGAGCTTTCTCTCTGGTGGGATCGATGATACTAACGAGCCGACCATTCGCATCGAGAACAGCCTGATTGCTAATTCTATTTCCGTTGATATCTGTCGAGGGAGGCAGAGGAACATCGCCGTACAATAGATTCGTATACGGATTTTTTGCTGCCAGTTTTAGTGTGCTTGCATCTTTAGTAATTGTTGGATTGGTTTTTTCAAACCATTCGAGATACTGTTTGATTTTTGGATCGTTCTGAACATCCCCCAGTTTTGCTGGAAGGTCGATGGAGGGCGTGATGTGCCCATGTCCGTCGTCATTTACCGTGATGCCCGGTGGCAACTCGAGTTTAGAATCACCCATCTGGTTCAATGCGTGAACCGCAATTGCTGCGGTCGATAGTTGCTCGTAAAGATTTGAACCTACTCTCAGTGCTGACTGATACTGCTCGGGATTTTGACCCGGTTGTATAGCCCAGCTGGCAGGTAATTCGCTACCAATTTTTTGCTTGTCCAGAGCAAGCAGGTCTGTGCCCTCTTTTTTTGTGATATCTGTTCTGGCGCGATTTGTCCAGTCGCTGACTGCCGATAGCTTTTCCAGATCACCTAAGTCTGGAACTTTTGGCG
>CAJCHQ010000689.1 GCA_903970295.1 Bryobacterales bacterium | reverse complement strand
AGCTAGTTGGAGAGCGATTGCGATAGCTTCAGTCTGATTTAAAGTTCCGTTCAATCGCACGTGTTCGCGTAAATTTCTTCCCGGCACACAATCCATGACAATATAAGCGCGATTATTTTCAATGAAGTGATCTCTGATCTTGACTATGGATGGGTGATTGAGCCGCGAAAGCAAAGTGGCTTCGCGCCGGAATTGTTCGAGTTGCTTCTTCTGGGTGGCGTCATCGCTGTCGATCGCGCCGATCAATTCTTTAATCACTACTTTCCTGACCGCCTTGTCACTGGCCAGATAGGTCGAGGTATTGATGCGCGTAGCAATGGTCATCGCGATTGTAAATCGGCCGTTGCCACAAACTGCACCAGGCGGTAAGGTCACGTAGTTTGAGATCTCAAAGCGCCTGTTGTATTCTTCCAACCATATCTGCGTGTAATCGTTTAGTTGCACATTGTCACTGCCACTCAAGGCCTGCACTTGGAGGAAGAGAACTTCCGGCGACAAAATTTCCTGTGGCACGGATCGCGACAGAAGCAAGAAAAACTTTTGGCGCTGTTCTGGACTTAGAAGAGCTGGATTAATGTAATCGGCCGATTGAAGAGCGTGATATGACGCAAAATGTGAGCTGTTGCCGAGATCCCAGTCGAAGACAATACTGTCGGCCTGATCCATCCAGCCGCTGGCGCTCGATGCGGGCAATCGTTTTGCTTCTTGATACCTGACTGAACGCAAATCCGACCAGGCGCGGTTGACGTTCAAAGTCAATTTTTGGCGGCTATAAGGTCTGTCCGGTATTTTCTTTTTTGACCATTTAAATCGCGTCACATACCATTTGCGTACTCCAGATGAAGACAATGTCAGACAAGGACGAGTGCGAAGGATAGAACCAAGGGCGAAGTAAGCAAGAATGACTAACGAAAAAGTCAGCCTGCTGCTGCCAGAGCTCATGGTACTGAAAGCATGCAACAACTGGGGAATTTGAGCCAAAATCACGAAAAGGAAGATGCCCACGCGCGGGTGCAAGCCCCACTTGCCGGAAGCGGACTGGCGCAACAACAACCCTCGCCACGAACCATCTCCGCCGGTCAGTGGAAAGGTGAGAACGATGTCGTCGGCTGCACCATGGTCTGAGGTCACGGTAGCTGATTCGGCGGGAAGCTTGGAGTTATTTCTTCGTAGCGAGTACATCGAGTTCTAGTAAGTGATCTGTGGATTTCTAAAAAGGCCGAGGCTTCAGCTGGCCGATATCATAGACTGTTGCCAAGTATTAGATACCTTTATTAAGCATGCGTTAATCAGGGGGCAGTCCGAGTAGGGCAGTGCCTATTTTGTCACCTGTAGAATGGACTGAGCAACGCCGGATAATGATCGAATGGTTGGGAACTGCGAATTGAGGTGCCCATCTGCATACCAGGATGCGAGGTATTGAAATTCCGTACATCGCAGCAATATAGTCCAGGACAAGAATCACGAGGCCAAAGAATCAATGATTGGAACTATGAGCATCAAGCGATTTTGATCTGAAATTGCGGATCTGATCGAAATGAAGTCGCCAGGCACAGCGAAGGCAAAGAATGAGTTTCGAAAAAATATTGGGTCTATCGATGGCATTGATTATCGGATTGTGTACCAATGGTTGTGCAGCTGAATCTGACCATTTTGGCATTTATTCGAGCCGCCTTGATGGGTCTCAGGTAAAACTGTTGATTGCCGATCCGCATCGCGAAATGAATCACGCGCGAGTTTCACCGGACGGCAAACTGATCACTTTTACTCGATACAACGAATTCGGGGCGAATGGTTTTGCCAGCGAAGATCGAGGATATGCCAAAACCGAAATCATGTTGATGAATAGCGATGGTAGTGGTTTGCAAACGCTCGTCCCTGGCAAGCCTGGCATTTGTAATGGTAACGGTAATTTTTCAGCAGATGGAAAGTCTGTGATATTCGTATCCAGCGATAATCAGTCGCGACAAGGACGCATCTGCAAAATCGACTTGCAAACTGACAAAATCAGCGAGATCACACCGACCCCAGCAATTTCTGGTTGCTCGAATCAAGCAGATCCTCATGTAGTCAAAGACAAGATAGTCTTCACAGCACAGGTGCGAAGCCACTCTCTGCCCCTCAATCAGCTATGGGTGATGAATATTGACGGCAGCGGTGCCAGCCAACTTACGGATCCAGTCGATTGTCTCAAAAAAGCAAGCGGTGTTGAACCGATTGCTGGCGACTTTGATCCTAAACTTTCGCCGGATGCCAGTAAAGTGGCGTCTATGCGCCATATCGACAAAGACCAATTCGACGTGATCGTGATTAATCGTCAGTCACGCATAGAAACCGATTTGTCCCAAGCTCATCTACACCCGCAATCTGCCGACGCTGTACCGGAATGGTCGAGCGATAGCAAGTTGCTTGTCTTCTGGCATACTGACCGTCGACACGTTCACGATTGTGGTCTCTGGACGATGACGCCGACAGGTGAAAAACGGACCAAAATTGATTTGCCGCACGGATATTTTTATTCGATGCCGGCATTTTTTCCAGGCACAGGTTCAGGGGCGGATAGCCGCATAATCTTTTCAGGCAAGAGACAGCCTGGACTTTGAGACAATTCAGGCAAGCTCAATTTCGTATAACAAATTGGGCCCGGTACCGTGCGCATCTTCATCGCGACGCACAAGCTTGCCACCGTTGTGCTCGATCAAGCGTTTTGATGGAGTGTTATCTGGATTGCAAGACACGCGGATTTTTGATAATCCTTTCTCGCGCACCAATTTTCCTGCAAGTTTCCACGCTTCCTGAGCGGCCTTAACGCCAAAGCCTTTGTTTAAAAGGGACGGTCTAATTGCTAATCCGATGTGTCCGCCATAATCGTCAAGAATTGCCGCATCTCCTGCATAACGGAGCGAGACGGTGCCTATGAAGCGCTGTCCATCTGTAATCCAGAGCAATTCATGATCGGTAAAGATAAATTCAGCGCCATTGTTAGTCTTCACCACCCGTGGTGCCGTATCAATGATCGAACGCAGATATGCTTCAGGATCTTTCTCGATTGTTTCTGCGGGCTCATCGGCAAAGCCGCCGAGCGCCATATTACAGAACACGCCTTCTCTTGTCGCCTCAACATAAGACGGAATCAGGGCCAAACATGGTTCAACGAGCGTAATCATAAAATGGCTCTGGTTAATTTTGCTTTGAGTATATACTTAAATTGAACCCTTGGCAGGATACAGTCGATCGTCTAATTCGGCGACGCCTGCGCCTGCTCCTGGCTTACTTTAAGGATCGCCAATCCTTCAATCACTTCCACAAACGGCAGTTTCAAGAGCTCCTTGGGATCCAGCAAAACTTTTGTGGATC
>CAJCHQ010000688.1 GCA_903970295.1 Bryobacterales bacterium | reverse complement strand
TCATTCCCAGGATATGACCGCCGCTGTCTTTGGCATACTGACGGACAAATTGTTTGTTTGTGGGCGGCTCTGCACCACCTCCGCCTTTGATTGGACCGAGGCACCAGGTGCAGCGCTCAAGCGCTTTCGCGCATGGATCACAGATCGTAAAGGCGAAGTCGGTTGTCCACGCCTTGCAATCCGGTGAGAAGTGAGCGTGGCATTGACCACGATGAAGCTGTGGCGGTTGCGGCTTTTTCTGGCAATTGGGGCACAATTGTTCACTCATTGCATACTCCTTTCTTGGTTGATTTGACGTTCCGAGAGGGCTGAAGCAACAGCGCGTGTTTAGCCCTACTTGAACCGCCGTGGGTTGTGCCCATGGCTGTGACCGCAGGTGCCGGTAGGAGTTGCGGATTGATAATCCTGCGGCTTCTCACCGTCAACGATCTCGGGAAATTTGATGCGCGGTCCCAGTTTGATGCGGCTGTGCAAATTGGCACGAATGCGGGCATGGTTTTCCCATGTATTGAGCTGGAATAGCACGTATTCGAAGCCATCAGGCGGCATGGTCGGCTCGCCTTCCTGCTGCGTCTGGATCATGCGTATGCCGATGACAAGGAGCCCGCTGCTGGGTGCCCAGCTGTCAGGCAATGGTGCATCGATCTCGTGTCCTCTGGAGACCACCGTCCCTGTCTGATCGACCTGGGCAGGTATCGACTTGGCCGGTGCGGGTATATCGATTTTCGCTTGGAAAATCGACGGTACTTCGCCGAGGTGCATGTGTGCGGGAGAGTTAACCGGATTTATTGGTTCCGGGTTGAGTTGCAGGCGCAGATGCTCTTCATCAGTGCGCTCATCGGCGACGAAAGCAAGGTTGGCGCCCTCTGAGTCCGACGAGATGAAAAACGGCTGCGGTTGGTTGATCAATTCGCCGAGTTTGCGAGTGACATCACTTCGGGTGCCAGACAGACTGGGTGCCGGAAGCGGATCGAGAATATGCTCGCAGAGCAGTTTCCCATCCATCATCACTCGCACTTCCACTGGTGCACGAGTGCCAACCAGTACTGAAAACGAGCCGTGCCGAAGCGTGCGGTAATTGATCGTAGCCGGCCAATCGCTGCTGAAGCCATTGGTCAGTTGTCGGTTGCTATCCACGATGCCAACCAGAACCTGGCGTCCGAACCTTTTGTCCACAGTTACCAGAGCCGACGGCGTGTTTTGATCTCTGTTCATATAATTTCTCCTGTTTCCGGTAAGAGTTCGCCGGCGCAAGCAAAAATAGCGTGCACCTTATTTGGTGCGCGCTATTTTGCTGTGCGGCGCGAGCCTTGAGTAGCTGGAGCGCTAGCCTAGAGCCAGCGTTCCTTGACTGTGATGCCGTTTTCGGTGAAATACCGATACGGGCGTGGTGCTCCCCACGGACGACCGAAATAGTCCGTCAAGATTTCCCACGTCAGCAGTTGAATCGGACCGCCGAAACGCCAGTGGCGGCGCAGTGTTTCACGAGCGTCATTTTGTGCGAGCGGACCGAAATCCGGATCGTACTCGTGACGGAGCGTGTACATCCCTGTTTTGCTGAAACGACCGCTGTCGACCAGGCGAATGTTCGGAGCCCAGGCCATCTCGGTGTAAAACAGCATCTGCCGTTTGAAGGCATGCTTGTCGGCATCCCATTCGGCAACAGTTTGGATGATTTCGAGCATTTGCTGCAGCCAGTATTCATGGATGGGAAAGGCCGGGGCGCCGAAACCATACCACTGACCGAGCCAGCCCGACATCTGCTTCTGGTTCAACCAGACCTGGATCGCGTTGTACATGTCTTCCAGGGTCTCAGGCAGTGGATCGAAAATCAACGAACGCGCCCAACCTTTCTCTTTGAGCAGTTTGTTGATCTGGGCCATTGTCCGCTTCACCCACGAAAGCGTCTTATCGTTGACCGTCTTCATGAATTCGTCACTGATGAAGGTCTCGAAATTACGCCGATCGGTGAAGGTGCGCAAAACCTCTATGAGGTAGCTGTGGTCCCATTTTTCGACTTCTTTCTCGACTAGCTTGCCGGTGTCGATCAGATGGCCGTCTGCACCTTTCTTCAAGCGGGTGAACTTGGCTACTGTGGTGCCTACTTTCTTCGACGTGGTCTGACGAATAAACTCCATCAAATTCAAGCCGAATGTGTAGACATCATGATAGTTGTCCATCGGATTCCAGTCATGCATGGTGTCGTAGTTGACCATGTTCAAGAGCTGATCGAAGCCCAGTGAAACAAGATCCAACTCGGGCGCCCACGGCATGTGGGTATCCATTTGATGCGAGCGCCCCTCATGCAGATAACGAGTGCGCATGAAGGCCTGGTGATAGCGCATTTCCGAGCGGGCGATTTTGAGCAGCCGGTGCGCTTCCCAGGGAAGCTGCGGCGTGTTCTCTTCGTCTGCCAGGAAACCGAGCAGGTCGTCGGTGGGGACGATCGGATGGCACTTGAGTTGCCTCTGAGTGTCAATGATGTCCTCTTCGATCGCTTTGCGGTCGTAGTCGGTCGCTGCCTTTTGATAAGCAGCTTCCAGGTCGATCAGTGCGTTCTCCAGCAAACGCCTGTGCTCACTGTCTTTGGGGATCTCGTGATTGGTGGGTAACCAGCCGGAGTGAGTGTCGAGAGCTTTAGCGGCGTCCATGTACCATTCGTACTGTTCATGGCCCCACTTCTCGATCAGTGAGTCAACGAAGCGCTCGTCTTGAGCGAACTTTTGAATCACCGAAGGCAATTCGGATTCTCTGTTGATGGCGTTGTTATGGTCCACCCACAGATGTCCCATCCAGGCGTGAATCATGACCAGCACTTGCATGAGCAAATTGTTGGTCGATCCCAGGGCTATTTCGCCAGGTGTTGACGAAAGTGCAAACTCGAAGATGTGACTGTTGCCTCGAGGCTGCATGGCGGATTTCCCGTACGTCCAGTGACGGTAGTGACGGGGCAGACCAGCGTAGACGATGTCGTCCAGAATCTGCTGATCTGATTTGAGTGTGAAAACAACCGGTGGCAGATCGATGCCCTCGCGCTTAGCCGCAGCCAAGATGCGAGAAGCCATGATCCGCAGGTCGTTCAGGCACAAGTCCTGATCGAGTGTCGGCGATAGTCTGACTATATCCTTAGACTTTTTCATGGCTTCTCCTTAGCTTTCCGCGGGGGTCTGATCTTTAGCCACGATTTGACGCATGGCTTCAGGAACATCATCGATTGAATGAACTCTGGCCGAACCGGTGCGGTCGCGACCGTCGCTCGAGAGCTGCTCGATCGCCTGCATACCCCAGGTCGAAGAGCCGCTGTCCCAGCCGTAGGGGTCGATTTCCAGATAACCGAAGAAGTTGAAATTGCCTCCGCTGGGCGACAACATCCGGTCTATCACTTCGGCCAATTGGGCCGGTGGCTCGAAGTTGTAGCCGTCTGTGGCGTGGAAAGCGTAGGCGTTGTGTGAGCTGGACGGGTATTCGCGCAGGCGGATTTCCATAGCCAGTTCGTGGGCGGGTGAAAAGACCGTACCGCCGCCGGCATCGATCGTGAAAAATTCCTGTTCGGTTGTGACCCTGAAAGCGGTGGCATTATGAGGGATGAGGACGACTTCCACTTCGCCATACCGCGCTCTCAACCAGATTAGATTGAGGAGGAAGTAGAAGCGAGCAATAGCCATTGGTTCACCACCCATCGAGCCCGAAGTATCGAACTCGAAGAAGACGACTGCTTTCGAATCCGGGTCCCACTGCTCTTCGATCCGCTTGAAGCGCTGGTCGGCGCTGTCGTACGGAAACTGTTCAACCGTCGGAATATCATCGATCAAAAGACCGGGAAATTCTTCCGGGCGGGCATTGTAGATTGCGCGGAAACGTTCGAGACGAGCCTTATAGGTGGCTTCTTTGTCGAGACGTGCTTGGGGTCCAGTCTTCTTGATGCCCTTGATCCGCAGCCTGTACGTCATGATCTTGTCTGCTTCTTTGGGATCGAGGAACGGCAAGTCGAAGAGCAAAGCCAGCATTTCTGCCAACTCTTCCCACGAGATGTCGACGAAGACGAGATCGGACGGATCATCGGAGGCATCGGGTCCGCCGCCGCCAGAGCCTGGCTTGTCACGGCCAGGGCGCCAGCGAGGTTCGCCGATTCCGATTGGCAGTGATGCCATCGGTACATGCAGTGTGACACCGTTGGCCGGCACCTGATTGAAACTGCCGGCGGTGCCTGAGATGCGCACGCCCTGCAAAATATTGGGCAAAGCACAATCGCCACCGGCGCGCAACATACCCATGGTACCGTCGGCGGTGAGCCCACCAAAGAAATTTCCGCCGCGGCGGAGCAAATCTTTGATGTGGTCTTTATTGATCATCGGTTTGATCCGCTGTTGAAAGCGATCGCGGTCCGGTTTGGTGCGATCGAGATAGGATGGCTCAGGCATGACCTGGAAAGGAACCTGTTCGCCGAGCCCTTGATTCATCTGATCGATGATCTCCTGCTCTTGCGTGGGCGCGAGATGCCCCGGGTTCTTGCCAGAAATCTTTTTCCCTCGCCGGTTTTTACCGTCGGATTGCTTACTCATAATCAATCTCCTTGTTCTAGAGTTGACCCGGCGCGCGATAACCGCTGCGCGGGCTAGTCAAGTTTTTTCGCAACAAAAAAGCGGGAGCGGAGATGGCACCTGGGTGCAGGCACCATCTCCATCCCGCCAGTTTGACCCTCGACTAAGCCGCTAATCAGCTGTTATCGACGGGAGGGTTAAGCCTTGAGGAAGCCCCGAGTGAGCGAGACTTCAACCAGCAGCTTGGAAGCGCAGTACGGGCAGTAGCCGTGGTGCGTGACCAGGTTCTGCCGTGCCGACTCGACTTTCTTCTGCTTTTCCGGATCGGTTTCGGTCACACCGACTACGCCTGTAATGTCCTCAGCCTTACGCAGAACGAAGGACTCGATGCAGTTCTTCAGTCCCTCATGCACGTCCCAGGGCAGTTCACCGCCGGGGTGCTGTTCTTGCCACAGTTCGCAGGCAGCCATGAAGCCGGTGCGGAACTTGGGCGCCTGAGCGGAGTTGATGTTGAACTCCTCAGCCCGCTCAATTTCCTGCAGGAAGGCTTCCATGTCGCGCTGCGTCACTGCCTGCCCACCGACCGTGCTGGTCGGGCGCAGACCGATCGACAGGGCGCGCACATATTCCCTGTACTTCTTGAAGTACTGGATGCACAGGTCCTTGTAGTTGGGAATGAACGCGGCCTTGTAGACCTTGGTCAGCTCCCGCCGGCGGAACGTCTCGAACTCGTTGTCGAGCCAGCCGATCCACTGCGCCTTGTCTTTCTTGGACATGGCCGGATTGTTCTTGAACGACTGCTTCAAGCGATCGCGCAGTTCGGCGGTCGTGAAGCAGGGTGAAGGACGCTCGTTCCGTTCGAAACCGGCGAGAGCCTCCGACGCCAGCTGACCGAGGAAATCGTCCAGCGCACGAGGAGACATACCGGTCTGACCTTCGATCGGAGCCTGCTCACGCAGAGCGCGCAAGTCGATGTCAGTGCCCATGAAGGCGTCACGTTCCTTCTTGCCGTCATACGCGCGCAGAACCGCCAGAACCGGACGATTGCCCTTGGAAGGCCAGTCGAGGTGCGTGGCGACGCGGAAGTAACCGCTGTAGAGGAACGCCAACGGCTCGTGGTGAACACCGCCCTGCGCGAGCGAGCGACCGAGGTTGGAAGCAGCGTAAAGCTTCTCCGTCACCTGAGCAGCTGCAGTGGGGCGCAGCGGATAGATGAACGGCTTTGGGCTGAAGCGATCGAGGTGAGCGAGGTGATCGGCATTGCCGTAAAACTTCTGCCACTGTTCCATGTTGGCGTGACCGATGATCATGCCTTCCCAGCCGGTGCCTTCCGGATGGAAAGCAGAGAGTGGCTCAGGCAGTGACAGACGGCCGCCTTCAAGGGACTCGAGCAGAACGCGGAAGCCTTCGACCGGGTTGCGGAAAATCTCCGTCATGATGAAGAATTTGCCACGGTTGAAGTAACCGGACAAAGACGCAGTGCGCGGATCTTCGTCGTCGTAGAGACCCATGGTTGCCAGCTTCTTGTCGCCGCGCCAGACGGCGATGTCGAAGTTGATCGGCTGTACTTCGGCGACGTCGACGATGCCCTGACCTTTCGACATGAACATATTGTCGAGAGGGAAGTCACCGAGCTCGACCGCATAGCGAGTGTCGTATTCGCCATACGTTTCGTGCTTGCGCGTCTTGGACTGACCCTTGTTCTTGTTGGCCAGATCATCGCTCCAGGCATCGAGTGGCTTGGCGTCAGGACCGAACTTGCCGAAGTAGCGACCGAGCACCACATCCTTGACGAAAGGATCGACCAGGTTGGCAGACGGCAGGAGCGCATCCACCGTTGCCGGCGAGAGGTCGAGCCCGAAGCAAATGGCGGCAACGAAGTCTTTCTCGCTCCTCATGCAGATCTCGGCGAGATCCTGAGAAGTGAGAGCCTGCCCCGGTGCGATACCATATTTAGTGGCGATGGTGATGAGGTTGCCGTTTCTGACGTTCAGCTCGGAGTCGCCGGTCAGGTCAAGACCGTCGATGATGCCGACGAGCGCTTCCAGGGTGGCGTCCCAGAGATCATGACCCTTGGTCTGGGCGATGATCTTGGCCAGGAACAGTGCGTTCAGCGGATTGCAGTAGTTCGAGCTGTATTTAAGGAACGGAATCGGCTCCCGCGAGCGCATCACTTCGCGCTGGCAGAAGTTGACGAAATCAGACTTGCCGGCACCGGGAGCACCAGGGATGATCAGGGCCTTGCGCTTGGCACGACCACCTTCTTGACCCTGACGACCGTAGCCGACACAGATGTCGTAAACAGCTTCTTCCACACCGAAGAACTTCTTGGTCACGTTCTTGTAGGCGAAGAGGTTCTCGTTGCCGGTCAGGCGGCGGGCTTCTGCAGTGGCGATTTCATCGATGCCACCACGGGAGATGAGCCGGACGAAAGCCGAATGCGTCGATTCGACATAAGCCGGGTTGGCGCGCACCACTTTCAGGAGGTCGCGCAGAGTGGCTGTAAGACCCGCAAAGGGCGCGGGGAAAGGGTCGCGGGGAAGATAATTCTTGCCGTCGACAACGGGGATGTTTTGATTTTTGCTCATGGCAATTCTCCTTGTTAGCTCAGCTTGAAAGACCAGACCTTGGTCCGTTTGGCGTACTCGAGAATCGGCTTGTGGAGACCATGGGTGAAGCCCTGTTTCTCCAGCGCTTGCTCTGCGAGCGTGAGTTGTTCTTGTTCCCACGAGCTGAGATCAGACTTGACCTCGGTCGTGATCAGTTTGTCGATTAGCTTGCCGATTTCGCCGTCAAGCTTGCCGCGAATCGCGCTGGCCATCTCGGGAATCGTTTCCCAGTTGGCTTTGAACGGCGTGGCAGTCTCTCCGTCTTTGGCATGTTGTTCGTTATACTCATCGCGGAGAATGCTGATCAGCGCATCCAGTTGACCGCGAAATTCTTTGTCTTTGTCAGTCAAAGTCTCTTTCGGACCTTTGCCAACCCGGTAACGATCGAGTTCGTCGACCACTGCCGAATTAGTCGGGATAGTGCCCAGCTGAGGATCCTTGACCGTCGGTTTGCCCTCTAACAAAGCGGTGGCATGCAAGCGATAGTCAGTGAAAAGTTTCTGAGCCCTCGCCTCGTAATCCGGGGCGAAGACGGACAGCAGCATGTCGCGCAGCATCAAGCGATACTCCGATTCGATGATGTCCGGTGTGGAAGAAGGTTCTGCACCGGGTACAGGCACGCCACCAAGCCACTTCAAGCAGCGGTTGTAGACTTCTTGCTGGTCGGTTGTATTGGTGTTCGTCGCCCTGGCTTTCCTGGCGATAACGCCGCGCAAGATGCCCAGCACTTCCAGAGAACTGACAACTTTCTCTTTGCCGGGTTTCTTGAGACCGAGTTGATTGATGCTCGACAGAAGACCCATCATCAGCCGCATGTCGAGCCCGTTCATGCCTTCTTCAGGATCGGCGATCGACCAGAGAAGCTCGGTCGAAATCGGCATATCCTCAGGAATTACCAGTGTCTTCGCATCATCATCATCATCGTCCGCCACCGGTCCCCAGTTGTTAGCTTTGCCGTAAAAGAAGGAGCCACTCGAAGACGCTTCCCAGATTTTCGCGAAGTTAGCTTCGGGTTGTAGCTTCGGTTGAATGCTGTCGCCCTGATAGAGTTTCAGGATGTCCAGCGGGTGAACGAATTTGCCTTTCTTGCGCGGCTTGGCCAGACGGCTAAGCACGGCCAGTGTAGCCAGAACTTCGAGCACCAGTGGGTCGAAATGCGCGCGGCTTCTGTACTTGCGCAGTTCGGTCTCATATGCCCGCACTTCCTCACAGCGAATCGTGTTGTAGGGAAGCCTGAGAATCGCTGCTCGGCTGGTGAAAGCTCCTTTGTCCGGAACGGAGTCAAGGAAATTGTCCAGCGCATTGCGATTGGTTGTGGCCAGAATAATCGCATCATGAGGGCTGTTCGAGCTGACGTTGCCTTCAGCATCAGTGTCCCCAGGCAGCCGGTGATACTGAGTGACGTCAAGTAGAACCAGGCGTTCGTCGGTTTCTCCCGGCCGCGATTCACGTTCGATGAACGCGTCGGGCATGGAGATGAATCCGCGATTGGCTTTTCTTAGCGCCGCTACGAGTGAAACCTTGCCGCCGGGTTGCCAATCGGCAATACCAGTGGAGCGAGATGAAATTCGCATCGGCACCACTTCGACGCAGTCGAAGTTAGGCGTCTTTTTGGGCTCTTGAACCGTGCCCATGAGCTGCTTGTAGCAGTGCGGGCAGGGCTCGCAAGCCAGATCGACGACCTTAGTCAGCTCTGGAATTTCCAACTCGGTGGCTAGTTCTTTCAACTGCTCTGCTTTCAACAGTTTGAGCAAGTTGATCGGATTTTCGTTGTGCGGGCAGCCCTTGACGGCGTAGATCTTTTCGACCTGTTCCGTGTAGAACTCGAGCGCGTTGACGATGCCATCTTTGAAGTAGTCCTTGCCGCAGCCGGGACCGCCGTCGAAGATGATCATCTGCAGGCGCTGAGAACCACCGTCGCCCGCTGAGCGCAGAAACGACAGGGGTTGCATCGCGAATCGTTGGCTTCCCGCCACGTGGCGGAAGGCTTTGAGCGCCGGAATACCGAGGTCTTTCAGCATCCTTAGATACTGTCGACGCTTGGCACTGGGCTCGCTCTCAATGTCCTCCTCACCCATCGCTATGATTGCCCTGAACAGAACCGCCGCAGCGGAATCTGCTCGTCCAGGATGATCGTGGAGTGCGGTCAGGAACTCTTCGAACTTGATGGAGTTTTCGGCAAGGGGAGTGAGTTGGAGGATTTTCTTCAGACTGTCAGGATTGCGTGCCATACGTTAACCTCCAATTTGCTACGGCGTCCTACAGCTCGAAGCAGTAGTGAAAGGCGCCGCTGAGATGTGGCGGTCATGCCAAATTCTTTTGGAATCTGGCGACCGCCGGGTGAGAGTTGCGCGCTGGAAGGACAGGGAGATCTG
>CAJCHQ010000687.1 GCA_903970295.1 Bryobacterales bacterium | reverse complement strand
TTTCAATCAACTGCCCCGATGAATTGGCATCATAGTACTTGCCACCAGAACGTTGGGCGATGCAATCTAATTGGTTTCTCGCTTTGGGATCACGACGCAACGCCAATCCGACGATGTCGATTTTGATCCGCACACCGTATTGTCGCTCCAGCACTGCTACGAAAGCGCAGGGGTCGCCCCCGCAAGTGTCGGCACCATCGCTGATCAGAATAATTGTTTTCGGTCCTTGCGCGGTGCGGAAATCATCATTAGCACACTGCCTGAGCGCGTAAGTCAAAGGCGTTAATCCGAATGGTTCCAGGTTCCTCAGGCGCGAAATGATCGAACTGCGATTGTGCGTGCCCAGGGGCACGAGACATGAAGTCTGGCTGCAATCGATTTCCTCAATGCCGGCATACCCCTGACCGAAGACTCTAAGTCCCACATTCACATCTTGAGGTATGCGAGACATAGCCTCTTCCAGAACTTGTTTGGCACCATTCATTTTCTTTTCCGAACCTTCGAATTTTTCCTTCATGCTGTATGAGCAATCAAGCAAAAACATGATGTTCACAGGCCCGGCCTCGCGATCGATATTGCCCTCAATGGTAGTACCACTGGTGCCACCCTGATAAAGATTCGATTGCGAGCCCGACTGCAAAATTCCTGGTGAACCATTGCCCTGCTGTTGTATTTGAGCATCTGCGCGAACAAAACCGAGTGCCAGCACAAATCCGGCTGCAAGAATCGAGCGTGACACCACCTCCGGTATCAGATCAAAGAAGGACATGCGCTTGACCTATTTGTTGTCGTTGTTGTTGCTATTTTTGTGGTTGTGCGATTTATGCTTTTTCGGCGGCGGCTGATCAGCTTCCACTTGAGCAGAAACGCTCTCTGATGTCGCCGGCGCCGCGCTCGATAGTATCGCACGTCGGCTGATCGGAATCGGTTTGCCATATTTCGACACGCTCGCCCACACGGTCAGGTAATAGAGTCCATCTTTGCCTTCGTGATTGATCGGCACTTTAGCGTTGAAAACATTGCCGTCGACATGGACCCCGCCTTTGACCGGAATGTCCGAGATAGGCTTCGGATCAGCTGAGCCCATGCCGCCAGACATGGCAATCATCGGCGCCGCCAGGGCGACCGGCGGCATGAAAACACCACCGGCGATGGCCGCAATAATGCCGGCGGTTCGAAGCACAGTCAGGGCCGTCGAATAATCGTGATCCGAACTCTTGGCAAAAGCCATGTAATCAAGCGGCGCAAAATATGGCAAGGCTTCGTCTGACTCGTCGGCAACCGCGCCTAATTTGCCGTTTCCTGCTTCCCACGCGACTGTGACGCGGTCGAATTTGTAGGGCTCCATGATGGCGCCCTTCACTTCTACTCTGTCGCCAAGCGCGCACTCGCTGACAATTGGTTGCATCACACCATGGTGAGTGATGATGTTCGAACAGGCAATCACTCGGTCTTTATTGGCAGTCCACGCCAGAGCAAAGCCAATGCCTGTGGCATCAGCGGCAAGCAGTGAGTCGCGCTCATCCTGGCGCTGCAACACGGTTTTGACTAACTTAGCCACAACTGCCCGATTGTGTTTGCGGCTTTCAGGATCGTCGGTGTGCATTGAAACGATGCTTTCAAAAAGCAAATCAGTGCCACCAGCGAGCGTGTAGCGACGATCTGGATTATCGCCTTTACTGTCTTGATGAGACACAACACCACGGCGACCGAGTTCTTCGACATGAGCCTTAGCCACTTTGGTGCCAAGCGCATCAGGACTGAGAGGAGCGAAGCCGAATTTCTGCCGCTCGGCATTGATTAGATCGGCAAAAAAGTTGAGCAACTCCTCGTCTGACACCTCCGCCTGATTCTCCGGACGCATCGCTAAATCATCGTAGAAGCTCTGCATTGCCTGTCCACCGGTTTCGACGAACTGCGAGCGATTGACAGCAGATCCCGGATCGAGATCGAAAGGTTGCTGCACACCAAGCAAAGTCGCCTTCAATCGCTCGGTGCGGTCAAACAAAGACTGATCGGCAAATGTTTTGCGGAACACGGCATTTTCCAGCTTCGAGAGCCGGTCTTCGATTTTCACAGTCGGCCCCGGCGCACCGAAAACCGACGTTTCCAACGTGCCAATCACAGGATAAGCATCCTCGCCGGCTGGCCCGGTCGGTGCCTTAGCCGAGCCAATCGGACTGGGGGCAGAACCCGGCGCTCCTACTGCCCCGGCGCTTGGAGACAAATTTTTGTCCTTCGTTTTCGTTCCAGTTCCGGGATCAATTTTGGCCTGCATGGGTGGTGCCAGGGTCGGCGCCATTGAGAGCGGCACCGCATCCTTGCCAGGCTTGCCCGCGCTGGTTTTGGCAGCCGGTGAGCCAGCAGGGACTTTGCCCGAAATGTCGGAGGGCGCAGGGCTAGTGGCTGAGTTTACGGGCAGTTGCGCTCCACTGGCCGGATTGACGCTGGGATGGGAGGAATCTGCCTCCGCATCTGCCGAACTTTGGGCCGGTCTGCCGGCAGCCCCTGTAGTGGTCGCTTCCTGTGCCGACCCTGGCGAATTTCGGCTTTGCAGAGGGGCAACGCCTGT
>CAJCHQ010000686.1 GCA_903970295.1 Bryobacterales bacterium | reverse complement strand
ACCCTACAAATTGGGGGCTAAGAGGGTTTCTAAATTTCGTTTAATGGGCTATATCTATCTTAGGGGCGTGAGCAGTTACTAGCTCGATCAAACGCAGAAACTTCAAGCACGAGGTGTGCCAATGTCTGTAAAACGCAGGAGAACAGGTGCGACGCTAGGCCTAGTCGCAGTTTGTGTTTTGGTAATCATACTACTGGGGATCGGCTTCTTCTTCCTCTCGAAGATTTTCGGTGGAGAACGGGAAGTTGCTGGTGCTACCGATTCGGGCACTCTGAACGTCGCCAAAACGGCGTTGAGAAGCCAACAGGCATCTACCGCGGTATTGTCGGACTTCCAAATGTTGGATGATGCGAAATTCCCGGGGAGAACAACACTTTTTACATACAACCGTTGTGTGGCACAGACACTGCTCGTTCTTCTGAACGCACAGAAAGAGGGCACCGGTACAGCGATGATCAATGCCGGTAAGGTCTACGCTCAGCTCAAAGCGGAAGGTTCAGCCCTGCAAGCTGAATTACAGAATGCCGGTACCTTCATGACCGACTTTTCGACTTTGTCCGGTGATAACAACACCCGCATGGCCGGCAATAACGGTGTCAATCAAGTCGATTACAAATCGGCTTTAATGAAGCCCTCCGAGTCAACCAACGTTTATTTCAATTCGGCTTCCTTCCCTGATGCCGCTTTTGCATCGTCCTTGAATTTGTTCAACACAAACGCCAATTTGGTGCCGCAAGATCCTAACGCTAATCCGAAATTCTACATGGCTGGCTATCAGTCCATTAATATCGGTGGCAACACTCTGATAGGCGTTCCGGTTTTCCCGCAAACCAAACCCCACTTGGTTTCATTGAACGACTTCAATGGCAACAGCCAAAACACTGTATTCCAAGATCCCGTCGGCTGGACGCCTCCGAATGCTTTCAAGATCGCCTCGTCCAGTCTTGATTCAAAAGCTCAAGTCTTCGGCGGCGCTACTGCTTGCGCAATCGTAGGTGCTACCTACATCGCCAACCTGCCCGGACAACCAGCGCCTGACTTTTTGGGTGCCATGCCCGGCGCCTTCATAGCCATCAACAATGCCAACCCAGCCAACATGGGTGGACTCTGGGGACCGGCTGACGGCTCGAACAGCATCTTCAACAATGAGCTGTGGAATGCACCTGGTATTCAAGCCACCAGTGCTGGTAGCAGCGAAGTATTCACTACCGACGTCGGTCAACCGGCTGCCTGGGCTGCTTACAACGCGACCTACAATGCCAGCGCTGCGGTCGGTTCGCCAATCACTGGTTCGTCACCGCCTGCGGTGTATGACAGCAACAAGCGTAATCCCAATCTCTATCCCCCCAGCATGAGCCCTCCGTACAACATCGGTAACATGTACACGGCTACTGCTCCTGGTGCCTACGCTGCTTCGACGATTCAAGACCTTCTGAAAATTACTGCCAGTGGTATCAATTGCGAAAACCAGCTCAATGCTAATGGAGTTCTCTCGGGACAATGTCAGAACTATCTGACCAGCTTCGAAGGCGCCTACGGCAGAAACATGGGTGCTTTACCGCCCCTGGTTGGCAATCAGTTCTCAGACATGGACCAGGTCAAATTGCAAATCATCAATGCCTTCCAGACCGGCAACCAGCGCACCACTATCAGTGGCGCCTTGCCTCCCTCCGGAATGGGCGTACTGAAAAATCCTAACGGCTGGTATCCATTCACCAACCCAGCGGCTGTTCCGCTCGAAACATCAAATGGCACGGTCATGCAGATGCTCAATCAAATCGGTCAGAATCAGGCTCTAATAGTCAACGAAATCACTCAGAGATGTAATGAAATCGCTCCTGGAACTACTAGCGCTCAAGTGACCGCCTTGCTCAACACACCATTGAAGATGGGTCAAACCCTGTATATCCACCTTCAGAATCCCAGAGTCGTGGGCAGCCCATTAGTTTGCGACCTGAACATCCCAGCCACTGTAAATGGTACCAATGCCAATGGCTTACCTAATACACCACCGGACGGCAACGTCCTCACCGGCACCAAGAGCTATGACCTCCTCGCTCTCGGTATAGCAGACACCGTCAGCCCGAACACGATAAATGGTGGCGACAACAACTTGCACGAACGGCCATATCGCGACATTGATGGTAACGACTATGAACGCGCCAACGGCAACGGCAGTTTGACCGCCGTCGATACAGTGACCTGGCAGCCCTCGTCTGGTTATCAAAACTTGCTCGGCGAGTTGAAATTCTCCCAAACCACTAGTGGTGCGGATGCATTCAGTAAACCTAACTAGTTAATCGAAAAAGGAAAGGTAGAATAACAACATGTATTTTCGTTCACTACTTACACTAGCTCTGTTCTCGGTTGTCTGCCTGCCTCCGGCACGAGCGGAAGAACCAAGTAAGTATCCTGGACCTGCACAACCTGTATTCGGATCTGGAGCACCGCCTGCTCCCAAATACGAGCCAGTTCAATTCCAGGACCTCCCGGACTTCACTGGACAAGCCAAATTGATGCTCCAACACTCGAGTAAAGCCGAACAGGGCACAAGTTGGATCCAGGTCCGCCGAGCGAAAGAAAGTGTTAGACAAGTACATGATTGGTATGCGAATGTACTGAAGATGAATAAATGGTCCATCTTCCACGATGGCCCAAAGACGATAATCGCGAACAAGGAAGGAAATATGTTCAACCTTCAAATTAATGGCGGCATGGATCCTGTGTATCCAACCGAATTTGAACTGACATATTTCTTGCAAACCAAGAAGCGCGGCAATCAGACCGACTAAGCGATCTGACGCGGCTCTTCCAAGTACAAAGCGCCCCTTCCTTGATGGAGGGGCGCTCTTTTTGGGTCTATTTTTCAGGATTATTTTTTGCTTCACCTTTTCGGCGAGGGCAGACCGGGCACCACAGCTTGGCTGGTTTTGTAGGAATTGCCCCGAAAGAGTGCTACTTTTTCTCCCAGACGGTTGGTGACCACGACATTGTAGATACCTGTTTTGCCGTTCAAAATTTCTTCCTCGGCAATGGCGGTCAATACGTCACCTTCGTAGACTCCCTGGGCAAAACTGATCGTGCAGGCCAGTGCGACTGTCTTTTCATTTCGTGAATTGCAGGCATAAGCAAAGGCAGTGTCGGCCAAAGTGAATGTCATGCCGCCATGACAGATGCCCAGTCCATTCAGCATGTCGTTTCTGACATGCATCGACATGCGAGCGTATCCGGGGGCAATTTGATCGAGCTTAATGCCCAGAACGTTGGCGACGACGTCTTGGGCGAAAAGTTTGGCACCGATTTGCTCGGCAATCTGCTTTTCTTCAGCAGTGGTTTCTTTGCTCACGTGATTCCATTTGATGCGGTATTACTTAGATGACAGCTGGTGACGCTGCCGACGATGTGGTTGGTACTTCCAGCTTTGTTGGAATCCCTGGAGTTATTGGATTGATTGGAGTAATTGGAGTGATTGGAGCGACCGGGCTGATTGGATCGATATGTGCCGGCGGACGCAATTCTAGGCTCAGGCTAAACGCGGCTGCCTCTTTGGCAGTCGTCAGTCCGTCTATAGCAATTGCTTCGGCTGCGTTAGCGGCATTTTCTACGGTTGGTACCGCCTGCGGTGCACTAACACTTTGCTCTTTTTCATTAGCCTCTATCTCTGCTCGCTGCTGCTGCGACCGACTTTTTTTCTTCGATGCTTTCGGTGCCGACGGCACATAAGTTTGCGATGAGATGTCTGGTCTGGGGATAGAAATCGGCCCGTATGCGGTTTGGATGATAAGCGGCGGCGGCGCCCCCATACCCGATCTGCCAGGAATGATTGGCACGGTCGGCACCGGCGTTGTCGGAACGGGATTGCTGCCAGGCGGCTGCGCTTGTTGCTGTTGTCCATCTCCCTGCGTAGCTTCTGGCGCGGTCAATTGTTTACGCAATTGATCCATATTACTGCCCAGAGAAGTTTTGCTCGCTTGTAAACGAATGCCCGTATACAGTCTGAAGTCAAAACCGCTGAGACCGACCGCTCTGTTGGAGCGCCAGTTCCAAATCGGTTCTGCTCGCATGAAGCCGACCAGACTCGGGTGATGCTTGAAGAGCGGATGATAAATTTCGATATCCGAGATCATTTCAGCGTTGCCTTGCTTAGGCACAGAACCTCTAAACGGCGGATCGCGAAAGTCGGTGATGAAAGTGTCTGTGAATGACAGAACGAAGTTCTTGGGCAGGCTTTTGAACATGCCCAGTGTGTAAAAAGGATCGAGTTCGCGGGTCGGTGCGACGAACGCATGTCCGCCTCTCATTTGTAGTTGCAGAGTCGTGAAAATAGTTGTGTTGCCGAATAACTTATTCTTCAAGCCATCACCGAGAGGTTTAGTGAAAAGCGGGCGGCTGGCGAATAAGCCCGGGATGTAATCGAATTGGTGCAGGTCTTTCGATTGCCACAATTCACGTGCTTGGAAATCCCATTGCAAATAAGTGTTTTTCCAGTTTTCGGTATGACGAAAACCAAGCGAAACTGATTGGTTGGTAGGAATGGTCAAATGGTTGAAAGTGCCGGAACCACCATACACATCTTTGATCAAGAAATAGCTGCAATAAATGCCGGTGTTCTTCAGGAAATTGTAGCCGAGAGTCAAGTTGGGAAAGGTGCGGTAGACGATGTCACGCTTCGGTTGATTGGCCGTCAAAAAGACGTTTGACTCAAAGCGCAAGTTTGTTTCGGCGGAGATGTTAAACCACAGATTTGCTGGCAACTTCTGAAACAGATAAAAGGTCGGACCGGGCTTGAACAG
>CAJCHQ010000685.1 GCA_903970295.1 Bryobacterales bacterium | reverse complement strand
TCTGCGGCGCTCGCCATCGCCCAGATCGACTGCCTGGACAAGACCTAGGCTGACCAATGATTCCAGAGACCGATAGACCGTTGTCAGTCCTGGTCCATTGGGGTCCTCTGTTCGCAATTGTCCATGGATGTCCTGAGCGCTGCTCAAGTCTGTTAAACGTTCCAGGACTTCAAGAACTTTTTTGGAACCTTTGGTCAGGCGCTCGTTATGGACGGCAGTGCTGGAATGGCTATGTTTGTCTGATGTCATTAGATCTTCGGGCGAGGCTCTACTTACTTACGGGCATGTGCCTTTTAGCATAACAGGCTAGCGTGAGTATGCGCATCCGCATTGACAGTCGATTGAAGAATGAACCTGTTTAAGCGAATATCATCCAGGACTGAATCAGGGATTTATTATGATGCCCCTCTACCTCTGGCGCTGGCACTGCCTGCGGTGGCATCTGGATTGCTTCTCTCAGATCCAAGATTGCTCAATTTTCTATTGCTGCCGTAATTTGCTCAGGTCTCTTAATAATTCGTTTTGAGACTGCACTGGCAAGCCAGGCTGGTATCGTGCCAGGATCAGGGTGCACCCTTGCTTAGTTTTATTGTCGCGGGGCGGTCGTATGGCCTTATGCTCATCCATACTTTTGGTATTCGGGTCAAGGGTCCAGAATCATCGATTAGCTACTAAAGTTATGACCAGCAACAACAAGCCCATCATTTTTGCTCTAGGCGGCGGCGGTGCGCGCACAGCAGCGATCGCCGGTGTGGTTTCGGTTTTATATGAGTCCGGCATACACCCCGACTATATAGTTGGCTCGAGCATGGGCTTTGTCGTCGGTGGCTTGCTCGCTGCCGGCGTGCACCCCGAGGAGATTTGCCGCTATTTTGAGAGCGGCAAGTTAATGTCGGCTTTCCTGCCAGTGCCGCCTTTCGTGCGTTTAGCAAACATGTCTGGAACAATCATTCGGCACTTATTGGGAGGCGGCGATTATGACGGTCTCTACAATGGTCGCAACATCAGGAAAGTTCTAAATAGCTGGGTACCACGCGCTGCGCAAAACATCGAGCAGTGGAAAACGCCGATAGCGGCAGTGGCCTTCAATCTTCTGACCGGCAAATCGGAGTTAATCGATCGCGGCGAATTCGGTTTAATAGCCACGGCCACAACTGCTGTGCCTGCACTGTTTCGACCAGTTGAAATTAACGACGGACTTTTTCTGGACGGTGGCGTTTTCGATAACTTGCCTGTGCGCAAGGCCAGGGACATCGCCGATGAAATGGGTGGTGGCATCGTGATCGCGGTCAATGTCAACGAACCTTATGAAGAAGTTTCGATCGAACACTTCCGTAAAATGGGGAATGCTACTTTCCGAGTGATGAATGCCCATTATCAACTCACCGATCTGCCCCAGGAGTCTCTGGCTGATGTGGTCATTCGAGCTAATCTGCCAATCAGACTGACTTCAAAAAACAAAGAAGACATTGATGGTGCAATCCTCGCCGGTCAGCATGCTGCGCGAAAAGCGGTGCCGCGGATTCAAGTGCTCCGAAAACTCAGATCTTCTGGTCATTTGGCGAGGCCGGACCATGCAGAAAAAGTAAGTCACCTCGAGGTCTCCCCTGGGCGTCTGTCATGGTGATCAATCTAACGAAATCTGGCGGTGTTGTGTTACTCTGATTCGCCTGGTCGACCCACTTCTTTGTGAGTTCGGGATCATCTTGCATCGACAATTTGAATTCGCCCCCCAGATGCTGATTGATGGAATCAATTAGCTGCTGCACTCCTTTTTCTTTGTTCTGATCGTATTGCTGAAAGAGAGAAACGAATAGTTCTTCCCCCGTAGGAGATCTCATTTCGAGCCGGCCAGCATCGAGAAGCGAATTGGCAAAAAGCTCGCCCAAAGTGTCGATTCTTGGGTCGACCGGCTTGTCGCCAACAGACTGTGCATCAGTTGGTTTGCCGGCGGGCTTGTCTCTTGGGCCGGCAACGGCTTGAGTAAATAATGCTTCGCGCTGGAATCCGGCCAGCGCCAATTGTGCGTTATCGTCTCGGGCATTGAAAGGGGCTGACGGTGCTTCAAATGGTTGAACCATGATTGACTCCTTCGCGAAATTATGAAGAAGGGAGAGGGCTGTGTTAGTTGAATGTTCAACGAATGTATCTACCGTGAACTTCACGAAGTTGGACACAACTGGATTGATTTAATAATGTGACAAGCCCTATGCAGGCAGGTTTACATCAGGTGCTTAATGCAATTTTTAATGAAAATGATTATTCGACGAAATCGATCATGCCGGGCTGGTGCAGTAATGAGCTTGGCAATAAATTGATCGACTGGCATAGAGGGGCGACTCTTTTCACGAAAGAGTGATATGTCAATTCTGGAATTGGTTGCAGCCCGAACTGAAATTCGTCGAACCAAACTATTTGCTCTGGTTCGCGGAAAAAGGCGCTGAATTGGGCACGAACGTGTTGAGCAGGAAGTGCCGCCCAGCCTCCCCTTGCATAGTCATTCAGATAAATACAGTCGGTTTTGGGAACAAACAATTGTTCATTCCTCGTGACGAATGCCGCGTGCCGATCGTTTTCTGACGGCAGCATTGTTGCCGGTTTGAAAGAGCTTACCTCAGGATACTGGACATTGCGCATCAGGAGATGCACAAATTCAACGACGGCTAAAACATCAGCTGTGGTTTCCATTGGCATTGCTTGAACGACACGTTCAATTGTTTGGCGACCTAAATAAAAATTCCGTGTTGGTCCGTACATGCTCACGTGCACATTGTCGTCGGCTGCGCGATATTTGCCGCTTTTTCCGAGAAGAACGCTATCAAATGCCGCAGCAATGGCCGTGCAATACTCCTTATTGATCCAGTCGTAATTGATTACGTCTCTCAGTCTTGTTATGGAGAATTTGGCTGGACGAAAGTCGGTTCTTACATCTTTTGTGTTGGAATAGGCTGCGGCGTATTCGAGTATCGCCAGGCCGATTTCAAAATCCTCAACGGACGACAATTCGGGAATGCGCACTGTCAGGGCGCGTTTATCCATCCAGCATTCGACCCCGCGCGTGGACCAACCGTAGCAGTAATAAACTACACTTCGATTCTTATCCCAAGAGCCTGGATTGAGAAGTGCCGATGGGTTTAAATAATTGACCGAGTCGGACCCATCATCCAGGTGCTCGCACAGAGCCGAAGGAGGAGGTAGATTTTCGGTTTGAATAATGAAGTCGGGCATTTCTGGGTCGCTTTCTAAGTGCAGAATTTTCAGAAGGTTATGCCCGTCTATTTTATTCGCAATGGTAGTTTTGTTAAATGGGGATCGTCCCCATGTTGCCGATAAAGTTTATTTGGTTAGATTCAGTCTAGCGGTGCATAGAGCATCATATTTTGTTTGTCTGCTGTTCTCGTCGAAGATGCTACAGTGAGATTTGCTTTTGGGAAAATCTGTTTCGATTCGGAGAAATTTAACACCAGATCGTTGCTTCTGAACGATCAACATTTATTTCAGTGATCCCTAGAAAATGCGCCACATGTTCGAGTGCACGGTCGCTATTTTTTCATGATTGACCAACCTTATGAATTATGCCCGACCTTGTTTGCTAACATGCAATTCTGTAGCGCAGGCTATCCCATTGCTTCAGTGAAGTTGATTTTTCACCTTCGACATCGACTCCGTTGGCTTGCAGTCTTCATGTCCGCAGCTGCAGTTTTCACTTTCGGTAGAATTGATTTGTTCGCAATGAGCACAGCAGTACTGTCTGTTTGCTGTGTCGGGCGGTAACGTCGACTCGACATGTCCGATCTCTGCCGCTTCCGGGGTGTTCAAATCCACTTCCTGTGCAGTCGTATTGTCTATGACGTGCGACAGCACTGTACATTGGCAAGACGTGGACTTGCATTTTTCCATTACGTTCATGAAGGTTCTCCTACAAGCATCGATGCTCGGTGGTTGACAACGATCCGTTCTCATTTGTTCCGTTGAGCTGGTTGCCTTCAGCCCGTGCGGGGCGGCCGGCTGCCAGGCGTGCTCGAATGTTTGAGAACGCTGCGACCAGGTAATTCAGCTTTAGAGCATGAAAACTCTGGGATCGGAGCTAAGGCCTTGCTGGGGAATAAATAGACCGCAATAATTTTATCGAAGGATCGTAATGTTCGTCGACGACGTTCTCGGTCCAGGAATGAATGTCTGGAAAAACCTGCCGAGCGACAAGAAACAGGCTGCGAGCTTCTTTTGTGTCCCACGGTTTGTGTTTAAAAACTGGGTTGTTATCCTCATTGCCTCTCATCACATCAAATGTGCTGACAGTGTGCTGAAATTCTATGTGCTGTTTTTCGCCAAGGTAGTAAGGCTTGATGAAATTGAGACCAAGGTCGATGCGCTCGCGCGTGTTTTGATCTATTACTTTTGGAGTAAACAGAGCCATCCAGACGAGTGGCTCTAAATCATATACTTGATAATGGAGGGAGTCCCGTTGTACGAAGTCGTAGGTTGTGCCGTCGATGGTGCCGTTTTCGCCAGGCACAAAATTTTGATCGGCAAACTCGACAAGCATGGCGTGAGTTTGCTTAAGTGAGTTCTGATCTTGGCATATAGTGCCCGACATAGCGCGTATCAATAAATGCCATGCCATAAAATTGTTTATGCGGATGTTGTTTATTTTCGGCGCGTAGCTACGAGCCGGGGCTTTTTTGGCATAAAATTGATCGCCGGCTGTGGCGAACGAGCGGATCCAGTTGCGCAGCGTTAGAGCATCGGCAGAACTTAGGACGGGAATGATCAGATCGACAGCCTGAAATATTGGCAAGAAAAAACTGTCGTCGACCGGATTGCCCGAGGACTGATAGGTGCGAGCCCATGCCAATAGAGCGAATGATGCTTTTGCCCTGCATTGGCTGCGCAATGGTTCAGGTGCCGTGCGCGCGCAGACGGCAAGGTCGAATATTTGAGCGAAATTATGTTTTGCGCGATCCGATTCCTGATGCGCTGGGTCTTTATTTAAAGTACCTGCAAGATGAAATGTTGGAACCGGCTCAATTTTTATATCGAGCGATTGTTCGCCTACATTCAGAACACGGGCAAGTTCGGGAGGCAACGGATTGGGTGGTGCCGTCTCCCAAGAGGTCAAGTATCCCCAGTTCAATTGGGAACTGGAAGCAGACGCCGCCATCAGAGGGCATACGAATGCCAAAGATAGCGTCGCTGTCACTGCGGATGTGAATGAATGGAGTTTGAACACTTTAGATTCTCCGTCGGTTTTTTCTACCATAAGCGCCCACCGCTGCCTTGCCCACACGAGAAATCTTGTTGTCGCTGACCCACGGGTCTAAGGCAAATTGTTGTCTGTAGGTGACCACTTTACACTCTGGACTGTGGTCGCCAACTTTAAATTGTCTTTTCTACTCAGACTTACAGTCCGTAAGGCGCTTCATCACTAGCGGCAAACTTGAATCCTAAGCCTTTGCGGCATTCCTTATACAAAGAATCGGGTTGTCGAAGCACAATTACTTTTTGAATCCATGGGCAATCGATCAGCATCTGAATTTGCTTCGGACTGAGAGAAGAATTCATCAAGCACAGCGTGCGCAAACTCTTTATCTGAATTACCGATTCTAAGATGCTGTCGCTAATTTGTGATCCGTCCTTTCCCGCGGCCAGACGAAGATATTTGAGATTGGGGCAATTGCTCAATTTGTTCAGAACATCAGGTGAGACGCCGACTTCCGATAGGAGAAGATACCTTAAATTCGTCGAGCCCGAAAATTT
>CAJCHQ010000684.1 GCA_903970295.1 Bryobacterales bacterium | reverse complement strand
GCGAGGGCTTTATTGAGATCCTCGATGCAGCGCTCGTATTGATGTAGATTGTAGGCTGCCACGCCTCGTTGAGCGTATGCCTGCGCATAATCATTTTCCAAAATCAGCGATTGAGTGAAATCAACAATCGCTTTTGCGGCTTGATTCATTTGCAGGTAATCATAAGCACGGTTGAAGAAATAGCTTGCCTGTCCGTGATCGATTTCGATCGCCTTGTTGTGGTCCTCTAGCGCTTTTTCGAATTGACCGAGCTTGGCATAGGCGGCACCGCGATTATTCCAGGCACTGGCGTCCCAGGGTGCGAGGTTAATCGCTCGGCTAAGATCAGATACAGCCAATTTGTAATTGCCCATTTTGATGAAGGCGCTGCCACGATTGGTGTAAGCCCGAGCATCCTCGCTGTTGCGGTCGATGACGAGAGTGAAGTCGTGAACGGCCTTCTCCCATTCGCCAATTTCCAGATAGGCGAAGCCGCGATCGAAAACGGCGGTGAGGTCGCCAGGTTGCTCGACAAGGAGCCGGGAATTGTCGGCAATGGCATCATAATATTGGCCATATTTGGCGTATAAATACTCGCGCAGATCATGAGTTTCTTTATTCGATTGATCGAGCGAGAGCGCTATATGAACATCCGTGAGCGCACTCTCTCCCTGTCCTACCTTGTCCAGCGAAATGGCCCGCCAATGTCTAGTCAGAGCGAGCGTCGGGTCGATCTGCACGGCTGCCGTGAAGTCGGCAATCGCCTCGTTGTGCAGGTGCAAAATTTGATATTGTCGTCCTCGTTCGCAGAACGTGTGAGCATTCTGCGGATCGAGGGCGAGAGCCTGGGTGAAATCAGCCAGTGCCTCGCGGTTTCTTTTTGCTTGCTGCAAAGATTGGGCCCGATTGACATACGCCGCGAGGCAATCGGGCTTGAGGCGCAAGACCTGTGTGAAATCGTGGATGGCGGTCTGATAGTTGCCCAGAGCCTTGTTGGAAACGCCCCGCCGCAAATAAGAGTTGAAGTCGTCCGGATTGATGCTGATCGAGCGGTTGAAGTCTTCGATCGCGGTTGTGTGCAAGCCTTTGCCAGCCAGGGCACCACCCCGAAACTGCAGAGCATTGGCGTTATTTGGTGCCAGTTCGATGCCTTTGTTGAAATCGTCGATCGCTTCGTCGATTTTGTTGAGCACTATATAAGTGGTGCCACGACCCAGATAAGCATCAACGAATCCGGGATCGATTTCGATTGCTTTGCAGTAAGTTTCTATAGCTGCAGCATATGAGTCGTTGTCGACAAGGATGCTTGCTTTCTGGCAGTAGGCTTTGACGAATTGGTGATCTAATTCGAGCACTACGTTGAAGTCGTCAACAGCTCCGCGTTCATCTCCCAGATACCAGCGCACCATCCCTCTCTGGTAAAGTGCTTCGACGTTATCCGGCACCGCGCGCAAGATTTCTTCGAGCTTTGCTAATGCTTGATCGTGCTTGCCCTCTTCGGCGAGCTTGCCAGCCGCTTGAATCGCGGACGCTGTCGAATCATCCACTTGCATGATTGTGTCTGGTAACTTCCATACCGGCTGCCACTCCTCATACTACAGCAAATCTGAGCAAGGGAGATCTAAGTCGCGATCCGGCATCGACTTACAGGCGGTAGGTGTTCGCTCTCTAGCTCAGACAGGCACCAAAGAGCCTATCTTCTTGAACGTCAGACCGTCACCGTCCGAGTCTATCTCGATCGTGTCACCGTCGGCAAACTCCCCTTTCAAAATCTCCAGCGAAAGCGGATTTTCGATATCTTTTTGGATTAGCCTCTTTAAGGGTCTGGCACCATAAACAGGGTCGTAGCCTGTACGGGCCAGGAAATCTCGGGCCGCTTCGGTCGACTGCAGAACCATTTTGCGATCGACCAATCTCTTGTTGAGGTAGGCGAGTTGGATGTCGACGATCTTTTTCAGCTGTTCAGCAGTGAGGGCATGGAAGACAACTGTCTCGTCGATACGGTTGAGGAATTCCGGACGGAAATGATCGCGCAAGGCACCAAGCACTTTTTCTTTCATCTCCGGATAGAGCGAATCGCCTTGAATAGCCGATTTGAGCTGGTAGTCGAGAATGAACTGGCTGCCTATGTTTGAGGTCATGATCAAAACTGTATTTTTGAAATCGACCTTACGCCCTTTCGAGTCAGTCAAATGTCCTTCATCCAGAACTTGCAAGAGAATGTTGAAGATATCGCTGTGCGCCTTTTCGATTTCGTCGAAGAGGACGCAACAATAGGAGCGGCGTCTGACCGCTTCGGTTAATTGCCCGCCTTCGTCGTATCCGATATATCCGGGTGGTGCGCCGATCAAACGAGCGACGGTGTGTCGTTCTTGATACTCAGACATATCGATGCGAACTATTGCCGAGTCGTCGTCGAACAAAAACTCTGCCAGAGCTTTCGCCAGTTCAGTTTTGCCGACCCCGGTCGGACCGAGAAATAAGAAACTGCCGATCGGTCGATTGGGATCTTTCAAGCCTGCCCGAGCCCGTCTTACGGCATTGGCGACAACTTCAATCGCCTCTTCCTGACCAATCACTCGCTGGTGCAGATGCTCTTCCAAATGGAGCAACTTTTGCACTTCGCCTTCCAGAAGTTTGGTCACCGGAATGCCCGTCCACTTCGAAACGATCTCGGCGATGTCTTCTTCGTCTATCTCTTCCTTGAGTAGGCGTGGTCCTTTCTTGTTGAAGACTTCTTCTTCTTGTTTCAGATGCTTTTCCAGTTCGATTAGCGTGCCGAATTTCAGTTCTGCCGCTTTCTGCAGATCAGTTGCGCGCTCGGCTTGCTCGATTTGTATTTTTGTCGCTTCGATGTCCTTCTTGATCAATTGCACTCGATTCAAAGCTTCCTTTTCGGTTTGCCATTGAGCTCGCAGCACATCGGCTCGCTCTTTCAGATCTGCCAATTCTTTCTCTAACCGGCCGAGTCGATCTCTAGACGCCATGTCGATTTCTTTTTTGAGCGCTTCCCGCTCGATTTCCAACTGAATTCTGCGGCGCTCGAGTTCGTCGAGTTCAGTTGGCATCGAGTCGATCTCGATCCGCATTCTGGCTGCCGCTTCGTCGACCAGGTCGATCGCTTTATCGGGCAGCGCCCGATCGGTGATATATCGATCCGATAGCACGGCGGCTCCCACCAGGGCCGAATCTTTTATGCGCACACCGTGGTGCACTTCATATCTCTCTTTCAAGCCGCGCAGAATCGAAATCGTTTCTTCGACACTGGGCTGGCCCACATACACATTCTGGAAGCGGCGCTCGAGAGCTGGATCTTTTTCCACGTGTTTGCGGTACTCATCAAGAGTGGTGGCACCGATACAATGAAGTTCGCCGCGAGCCAGGGGTGGCTTGAGCAGATTGCCTGCATCCATCGAGCCGTCGCCGCTCGAGCCGGCACCAACCACGGTGTGCAGTTCGTCGATGAAAAGAATGATTTGCCCCTGGGCGTCAATCACTTCCTTTAATACTGCTTTCAGTCGCTCTTCGAATTCACCGCGATATTTGGCTCCGGCGATCAAAGAGCCCATATCCAGCGCGATCAACTTTTTGTCTTTCAAGCCTTCCGGTACGTCACCCTTGGTGATGCGGATGGCCAGCCCTTCGACAATAGCCGTTTTGCCTACCCCGGGTTCGCCGACAAGAACCGGATTATTCTTGGTGCGCCGTGATAGAACTTGCATGCACCGGCGAATTTCGTCATCACGACCAATCACCGGATCCAGCTTGCCTTTGGCCGCCATCGCGGTCAAATCCTTGCCGTATTTTTCCAGAGCCTGGTATGTGGTTTCCGGATCCTGGCTGGTTACCCTTTGTTTGCCGCGAATCGAACCCAATACTTTGAGGATGCGGTCGCGTGTGATGCCGTGGTGTTTGAAAATGGTGCCTGTTTGATTTTTCGATTCATCGCAAAAAGCGAGCATGATGTGTTCGATGCTGATGAATTCATCTTTGAGATGCTCAGCTTCTTTGCCTGCTTCGTCGAGGAGCTGCATCAATTTGTTCGATACGTGAATCTCGTCCTTCGATACATTGACCGCTGTACCTCTTGCCTGACGGTTGAGATATTCGGTCACTTCGTCGATAACCGCTTCCGGCTTGACTTCCAACCGTTCTAATATTTTTCTGGCGATACCGTCTTCCGGCTCCAGGACTGCCAGTAGAAGGTGCTCGGGCGTGACTTGACTGTGCCCGAATCGCGATAGCATCGTTCGGCAAGATGTAATTGCTTCTTGAGCCTTGTTTGTAAAACGGTCTAAATTCATACACGCTCCATTCGTCGCTTTGATGCCAGGCAAACTATGTTGATTATGTCCCGGTCGTTATAAGGGGTTCATATTTGACCATAATTTATTTAGGAAACCATGGGGCGGAACCGGCTGCCGGCAGGATCCTAGCAGCAAGCGCCGCGTCTGCAACTGGAATCTTAATTGGTCACAGCCAAAGCATTCAGAAGATGCAAACTAAAGGCTAAGATATGGGGCATGAAGACTGGCCGGGGTCGACTGTCTCCAGGCGCCGGTAAGCGAGGCTCCAGGGCAATCGAGCGATCGTGGCTAAGGCAAGAAGCGGCGGGGCATTTCATCACAATGCAGGAATTCGAAGAAGATTACTACGCCGTGCTTGGGGTCGAAGAAACAGCGCCGCCTGAAGAGATTCGCAAGGCTTTTTTGCGCCTGGCTAAGAAGCTCCATCCTGACCGCTACCCGAACGATGCAGAAAAACGCGCTCTCGCTCAGACTGAATTCGCCAAGGTGACCAGGGCGCACGAAATTATCAGTGATGCGCAGAGACGCGCTGAATACGACACCCTGCGCTCTCTGAGCCGGCGAGCTCATGCGCCGACCGGCGAAACTGAACAAGGTCCAGGCAACGCCACTGAGGATGCGCCTGTATCGGTACCTCCGACCCATTTGCCCGGTGGCAGAGACGACGAGAATATCAACGTCTAATGGGCAAACAAGCACCTCGGCCGGGCTGAAGACCTTTTTGCCAAAAAGCGCTATCAGGAAGCAGAAACTGCGATGAAAGAGGCTATACGCCTTGTTCCGAATGCGCCCAAGTACCACAATAAATTGGCGGAAGTTTATCTGGCGCGTGGCTGGCGGACTCTGGCAATGACCGAAGTTCAGGCTTCCTTGCGGATCGACCCGAAAGACGGTGATGCCAAGTCGATGGAAGCACGCATTCGCGCCTTGACTCGCACTTCGGAAAATCAGAAGTCGAAGCAGAAGGTCGGAATCTTGGACCAAATAAAGAATCTATTTGCCAAGAAGCGCTAGAATGCCATAGGTCTGATTCGGGAAGGCTGGCAATGGCAAATTTATCTGGATGGCAGTTGGGTGGCAGGCTCCTGTTAGCGGGCGCATTGTCTTTATCCCCTTCTACGACTCTTGGGGGAATCACGGTTGCCCAAGCAGCGTCGGCTGCCAGCGCGCCGTCCGCAAGCAACCCGGCTTCAGCTAGAGACAAGTCAGCTCCAGGGGTGACAGCCATGGCTGGTCCCAGTGCTGATGGTGATGCCGCCGCCAACGATGATTCGGCTGCGGCTGATTCCGATCAGCAAGCCGCGCGCGCAGCCAGTGCCAAGCGTATGGTGGTGCCGGTAAATGGAGCTTTGTCGGCTTCGGGAGCGGCACCGATTATCAATCTCGCCAAGCCTGGTGTGCTTAACACCGAATCGTCGGACGCTCTGGACGAAGCCGGAAAGAACTTTTTGACGGGGAAAATCGACCCCAAAATACTGAAAGGTAACGTCAGCAAGAGCGACGATTCGCCATTCGTTGAAGGAAAAGTGCAAGAGGTGCCCAAAGGCACAAAAGTCGAACTGACGATGATGCACCCGATCAATTCCGAATTCAATCAAAAGGGCGATGATATCTGGATGAAAGTCGCGCAGGATGTGGTCGGTGAAAATGGACGCGTCATGCCCGGCACCTGGTATATGCATGGCTTAGTCACCGAAGCCCAGGGGCGTAAGCGCGGCAATCGTGATGGCTACGTTGAAGTCCAGTTCGACAAAATTGTCAGCCCGGACGGCAAATACGAGGCTGATTTCAAAGCTACTCTCTCGACCAAAGACAGTACGATGAAGTCGGTTGCCAAGCAGGTGTTTACCGAGTCACGTTACATGGCAGTCGGTGGTTTGGGTGGTGCCTTAATTTCTCTGCAATTGACGGGCATCGGCGGCGCCGTCGCCTCGCATGGTATTTCAGTGGGGGTCGGTGCCGGTATAGGCGCCGGCCTTGGCCTTTTTGGTTCTTTGAAAAAATATGGTGACGTCGCCGACTTAAGTCCCGGTGATCACATGAGAATGACGATCATCGAGCCTCTGCAAATGCCTGTCTTCAAAGCGAAGACCTTCGTCGCCGCCAAGCCTGTGCCGAAACTAGCGAGTATGGACATTAAAGTGAATGACTACGCCTTCGCCAAAAACCCCAGCGGAGACAAGCGTTCTAAGCGCCTTCACGTGGATGTGACGATCGTCAATCACACCGATCACAACGTCAAAGCCGGTCAGTTGTCAGTCGTCAATGACTACAACCAGCAGTTCGAGCCGGTCATCGACATGAATTTGCGCGATTTGATGAAACCGATTCAGCCCTATGCTTCTGAGCACATAGTAATCGTTTATGAAGTGGGGGATGCCAAGCGCAAATACTGGCTCTCCTTGCATGACAACTCGAGAACGAAGGAACTCGCGCGCATTCCGGTCAATACGCAAAATTAAAACTTGCGGTTTCTCCCCATGATAACTGGCACAAATTCCTAATTAGAGCTAATATAAACCCGTCGCTCACTAAACAGCAATTAAGGCACCAGGATTAGCGTTCTTGGGTGTGGCGACTGTAGTCGGCAACAAGCTCTTGAAATCCTCAGTTCGCTTTAAATGAGCGTGCGGATGATGGACATCAAACAAGACAGCTGACTAAACCAAGTAGATCAGGCGATTGAGGTCATAGATGAAAGCCCATTTCACTCAGATGTTGCAGAATCTCCACGGTCAAACCCGCCATCGGCAGACTGAGAGTCAATTGAGAAAGCAGCAAGGCGCTAACACTCAGCTTGAAAGACTGCTCAAAGAAAAAGACCGCGAAATCGATCGCCTCCGCCACCAATTGTCTAATTGCGAAGCTCGCATCCAAGAAATGATGGGCACCGATGTTCTCACAAATCTGCCCAATCGACATGTTTTCAAAGAACACCTGACTCATTCGCTCAAGCGTGCTCTTCGCGTCGGCTACTCGTTGTCACTGATGATTATCGATATCGATCATTTGCGAGACATCAATCTCCGCCATGGTCATGAAGTCGGCGACCAGGTCTTAATCGAAGTAGCGAAAATATTGCGCAGTTCGGTTCGTGAAATCGACATGCCGGCTCGTTGGGGCGGCGAAGAATTGGTGGCAGTGCTGCACGAAACCGATGCCGAAGGGGCATCCGTCGTTGCCGAGCGCGTGCGCCGACGCATCTCGATGCTCGAAGTTACAGATCCGAAGAAAGGCAAGCCGATCAAAGTGACGGCGACGCTTGCGGTATCAAGTTATCCGCTCCACAGTAATGAGCCCGAAGGACTGCTCGAATCAGCCTGCGAAGCGCTTGTCGTAGCCAAAGATAAAGGTTGCAACACGGTTTTGATTGCCACGCGTTAAGTGGGCGATTGTTTGGAAAAAATCGACTATATCTGACTGCGGCTCACTGACGACCGGTGGTCATTTTTTGTGGTGCTCAACCGATATCGGTTGAACGCCACAACTTAAACATACCGATCCTCACTGGGCCTTGTTTTTTTCTGACAGCGAGTTTTTGTGACTGTTATTTCGCTGACAGCGACGGCTGATTTTTTCATGTAAGCTAGGCTTGCAGAAAATATTCGCTACTCTCAAGGAGCAGCAGTTGGCAGCGAAACAATCGAGGACGATAGAAATACTAGCCCTGTGGTTCTGCCTCTTTGCCGGCCCATTGCCTGCCATCGCAGCCGACGGCCCAATCACTCAGTATTGCCATCATGTAGAGTTGCTTTTGCAGAGAGATCCGAAACTCGTCTCTGATCTCTCAGAAGGCACTAACGTCGATTTTCTGGTTACTCCGGGCGGTGAGATCGAGACTGTGCAGCGTTCACAAGTTGCTTTGGGCTCTGAAACAGCGCAGACCGTGGGTAAGAGAATAATCGAAAATTTGAAGAGAATCGAGGCTCCTCCTTATGCGGCTCCCAATCCCTTGTGGCTGACCGCGAAATTGTCGAACCAAGTTAAGGCGATTCAAGTCACCTGGCGTGATTGTGATTTGGGCAGTTACGTTCGCAACGTACACCTGCGTGTCAAACATGGTTGGGCACCTCCAGAAAATGGTCCAGCCGCCCGCGTGATTCTGTCATTTCGAATCAGTCGGGACGGCAATGTCAGCAATCTTAGAATCGCCCAACCTTCTGGCGTTCCTGAACTCGATCGTTCAGCCCTTGTCGCCGCCCGAAATGCTTGCCCGTTCGAGCCAATGCCGGATGGCAGTCCTCCCGGGGTGGATATCAATTTCACCATGGACTACAACATGCATCGCCACCATGTCGGTCAAAAAGTCGATCATTGATCCAACTTTTTCTTGGAATGCATTTCGAGTTTCTTGTGTCCGTTTCCTTCGAACTCTTCTTTCACTTCCGCGTAGACTTCTTGCAGGTCGTCTTTAGCTTTGAGACCAGCGTGAATAGCAGTTTTCACTCCATCGCGTATTGTCTTTCTGCCGGTCGGCAACATTGCCGCAATTAGTAACGAGGCGATGCCGATGGGAGAGGCGAGGAATTCTAGTATCTCTTCAAACATGAGCTGCTCCTTTAACATCGTCGTTTTCAATATCACCATCTTTTCACAACCACGTGGAAATTGCGCTCATCGATCACGGTCTTTTTCAGTCAGGCCCTAAGCAGGAAAAATACGCTTAGCAATTGAGCCAACGGGCGTTGCATGGTGCTGCTTCACTCGGCTCTATTGCTAATGCTCCAAAATTGAGCCCTATTGACAGCCTATTTGCCAATGCTATACTGTCTATTAAGCGTTAAAAACACGTTTACTGAATTTAATAACGATTGTTGTGGTTACGTATGCCGCTGGCTGCGTGTCCTAACAAGCGCGCGAAACGTTAGTGCGTTCGCTCACTTTGTTGTCTACTTCGACTTGTCGGTCGAGTAGCTGCGGGCTTCATTTTGAGCGAAATCAATTTCAACTTTGGGGATTGCGATCATGCGAGATCTTGTTTCTTTGCCAGCCGAACGATTACTCAAAATCAGTGCTCCCGAGAATTTGTTTTCTCAATCTCTTCTCGAAGCTAAGCGCGAATACCGAGCTTTAGCCTTTCGCTGGCATCCGGATCGTGAGAAATCGAAAGTCGCGCCCGCCGTCTTTGCACATGTCGCTTCGCTTTACCAGGCGGCGCGCCGAGGTCTTTTTGACGGCAGTTGGGTCGAACCTTGCGAAAAGGTTGAAGTCGAAGTGCCGGGAATGAAAGCGTTCAGGCTAACAAACGGTTCTGTCAGGCGCTTTCGTCACCACCGAATGCGCAGATTTGAACTGGGGATAATGTTCATCAACGATCACGCGGTGCTATTCGAGGTCGGGCATCAATTTCGCGATCTCTTTCTCAACGCATGCGCGTCGATCGAAAGTCTGGCTTTTAGCAATGAAAAAATGGCTGCTGAAATGTCGCCATCTTTGCCGCAGATCACTGATCTATTCGAGACGCGGACTTCCTCCGTACTGGTCCTCAGAAAGACGCCCGATCAATTGTTGCTCGCGGATGCACTGGCGCACTGCGAAGGTCGATTGATGCCAATCGAACATGTCGGTTGGAT
>CAJCHQ010000683.1 GCA_903970295.1 Bryobacterales bacterium | reverse complement strand
GAAGTCTGGCGGCTGAGTGACTTGGGCATTGTTGAACGAATACGCTTGGATATGATTGCTGGGAAGCAGTATGCCACTCTCGCCTTAGCAATTAATCCTGCTGGCACCAAACTTGCTGTGCTTTCTTACGAGGCAAAATCTCAGGAGCCATCCGTCCATTTATATGAACTGTCTAACGGCGAAGTGGTGGCAGACAAATGGTTGAAGTTAGCACTTTCAAATCTTGGGAAACAAGGCTCCAGGATGACTTTTAACGACGCTGGTGAAAAGCTGGCGCTCTATACAGTGCCGGGTCTGATCACCATCATTGATAGCAGCAGTGGAGTGGAGCTTCGTCAATTTGAGAATCCACATCCGGAACCTGATACTGTTTTAGAAGACTTTGCTAGCTGCATCGTAGACTATCGCAGCAACCAGTCCGACTGGGCGAAATTTGGCAGAAGAACAATGGCCGATCCTTCTTCTCGAAGTTTAGCTTTTGCTTGGCACGACGACTTGATGATCGCCTGGCAACGGGGCAAAACGGTAATGTCTAACGTCAAGGATGGCACGTATTTCGCCAGTGCCATCTCTCCTGCGGGCAATTTTTGTGTCTCTAGCAACGGGCGTTACGTGGCTGCTACTGAGCACGTAGAGGTTTATCTTGCTGATTTGACGATTGGCAAAGACGAAAAAATCTGCTATTGCCGCGACCCACTGGCGATGTTGGCGATCAGTGAAGACTCCGAACTATTGGCAGTGGGCATGCCTCATAGCGAGGCCATAAACATCGTGCACATTCCTGATGGACGACCGCTTGGTTCATTGCCAGGTCTTGCGCGTGAAGCGATGGCCGATTTTCGATTCACGACCGGCGGCTCTGTCGTGTCGGTCACTAGAAGCGGCTTGGTGCAGATTTGGGAAGCCGACGGCAACGGCAACGCCTGGCCTTGGTCTCGAGAATTGGTGCAAATTACACATCAACCAGTTGACAGTTCCAGTGTCGAGATTTTGCGCCGGGCGCAAGAAATGAGACGGCGCGGCTGGCTGTCGTTGCAAGAATCGAATCTGCTCGACTTGGCCCTGGCTCTGATGCAAAATCGCTTGAATCTAGATATCGAAATCGAGTGGGAATGTCAGTTGCCGGGCGATATCTACGACATCGAAATCGATTGACTGCGACTTAGACGCATCGCCTTCTGCATGGGTTTGCACGCTGTGCCCCAAAAGCGAACGCCGGAAAGAAACGTCTGTTTCATTCCCGGCCACGTTTATGGATGCAAATAAAAAGATCAGCTTCGGCGCTTGCGAGCCGCTTCCGCCTTGCGTTTGCGTTTTACGCTGGGTTTTTCATAGCGCTCACGGCGCTTGATTTCGGACAAAATGCCTGCCTTTTGGATCTTTTTCTTGAAGCGCTTCAACGCCGCTTCAATGCTTTCACCTTCGGCTACTCTAACCTCAGACAAGGTTCCTCCCCCTAAGAGAAATAGTGACTATATACGCAATAGCCAGATCTTATCATCTCGTTCGGGGCTATTCAACGAAAGTGCAAGCCACGTAAAGCGCTCTGCCTGACCGGTTGTCGAGGCCGGGGAAAATTTCACAAGCTTGTCAGGAGGCTGCGTTTCTAGCCACTCTGGCGGCTCTGCCAATGTTGACGACCTTTTGCCGTCTAATGAACGGGCTCGGCGTGATGTGCGGCAGTGGCTTGCTGAATCAGCTCTTGCGCCAGTGTGGGCGGCACCGGCGATAGGTGTGAGAACTTCCAAATGTAGTAGCCAAGACCCTGGGTCAAGGTGCGCAATTCAATAATGTAGTCCCACAATTCACCCTGAGGCACGTTGGCCGTCACTTCATCCCAGCCGCTGCGGGTCGGGTGCGGTCCGTAGCCAAGGATTTGCCCGCGCAAACCGTTCATTTGGCCAAGAACACCGGAAGTGTAATTGCTGGGCACAATGATTTTTACTTCAGCGATCGGCTCCAGAATATTTGGATTCGCTTTGGCCAGTCCATCACGCATGGCCAGAATGGCTGCCATGCGGAACGACATTTCGTCCGAGTCTACGTCGTGATACGAACCGTCGTAGAGATTGACCGATACATCAACCAGTGGGAAACCAGCCAGGGGACCTCGTCCCAACGCTTCCATCACGCCTTTTTCTACGCCCGGAATAAATTGGCGGGGCACGGAGCCACCCACAACCGACTCCGAAAACTTGCTGCCGGCGCCTCTTTCCAAAGGCTCGATCTTGAAGTAGACGTCGCCGAATTGACCACGTCCACCAGTTTGTTTTTTGTGCCGACCATGGGCTTCGACTTTCGTCTGAATTGACTCTTTGTAGGCGATTTTCGGACGTTTGCTATCGAGCTGAATGTTGTATTTTCTCTCTAATCTTTGTCTCGCCAGAGTGAGGTGCACTTCGCCTTGACCATAGAGACAGAACTCGTGTGTATCGGGGTCGCGGTCGACTTTCAAAACCGGATCTTCTTCGATGATCTTGGCTAGCAGAGTCGACAACTTGGCTTCGTCATTGCGATTTTTAGGTGCGATCGCCAGCGAATACAATGGCGGAGGTGTCGGTGGTTCCGGCATAATTGTCGTTTCTCTTTCGCTGCATAGCGTATCGCCACTTCTGGGAGTTTCCAGACGGGCGATGGCGACAATTGAGCCGGGCCCTGCCGTGGGCATCGTTTCTTGTTTTTTGCCGAGCAGCCAATAGAGACCGCCGATGCGTTCTTTGTTGCCACCGCGAGTGGTGTCAACAAGGGAGGCGTCGGCATTCAGCGTTCCGCTAAAAATACGGGTCAGCGAGAGCTTCCCGGACTGAGGATGAATGTATGTTCTCAGCACCTGTGAAATGACCGGGCCGTCTTCTTTGACGTTGATTAATTTGCCGTCTTTGTCTTTATATTCGCGCTCAGAAGGTGCCGGGCAGAGTGAGATAATCGTGTCTAACAGAGTGAAGATGCCGGCATCGGATTGGGCCGAGCCAATTAGAATCGGCACGAATGTGCCCGCTTTCACTGCTTGTTTCAGGTCTTTCTCCAGCAGATCGAGGGGTGGGTCGCTTCCTTCCAAAACCATTTCTAAGAGTGCATCGTCTGTGTCGGCCAGACTTTCGACCAGCTTCTCTCGAGCGGTTTCAAGCTCTGATTGCAGGTCACCAGGCACAGTCATTTTCTCTGCTTTCCCTTGTGCTCCGTACTGAAAAGCTTCTTTTTTGAGGACATCGACGTAGCCGGCCAATTGAGAGCCCAACCCGATCGGGTAGTGCATCGGTGCCAGTGGGCGAGGTGTCTTTGTACCCGGCATGTCTTTCAAAACCGAGAGTGTCTCGGCGAAATTCAAATCCGGCTTATCCATTTTGTTGACGAAGACCAGCCTGGAGATGCCTATCTCTTCGGTGAAGCGCAGCAACGTGTCCATCTGGATCAGCTTATGAGCATCGGGTTCGACGACGAACACAGCTGCATCGACGCCCATCAAGGCAATCTTGGTCTCTTCGGAAAAGTCGACGAATCCTGGGCAATCGAGAATATTGAAGAGGACATCTTTGTAGGTTGTTCGAGCCGCCGAAACCTGAGTTGAAATCTGCCGGGATGTCGATTCCGGCTCGTAATCGGTGGTCATTGTTCCTTCTTGAATCTTGCCCCGGCGCGAGATTGCCCCGGTCAGATGAAGCAATGCCTCGACTAAACTTGTCTTCCCGCTCCGGTTAAGCCCTATGAACGCAACATTTCGAATGGCAGATGCATTAGACACAGCTTTCTCCTCGTGTTTGCAAGAGGCAGGACATATATGTTTATGTTATGCCAAAGACTAGCGAACCAGACGCGTCCCGGCCAACCTAATCACAACTGAATTAATGTAGTGGCTTAATTCCCGCGCGCGGCGTCGTAGGTTTTGTCGGGCGCGTCGTAGTAGCGTTTGGACGGGTCGAGACCGAGTTGACGGCCGAAAATTCTGTTTAAGGTTGTGCCTGTGCGATTCAATCCGGGTGTGTGATAGCCGGTTTTCGGGTCGAAGGTGAGGAAATCAGCAGCGCCAGGTCTGCCGCCCGTAATCGCTAAATTGAGTGTTTTTGTTCCGGGCAGACCGACCAGGTCCGTACCTGCTGCCAGGCAGAGAATCGTCGTGGCCAGAAATAGTGGGCCGACAACTGCGTGCACCCAGGCCGACTCTTTGTAATGGCTGAGTGACTTGTTCGGGTCTCTCGGCGGCACATGAACAAGCCAGGGCGAAATAAGTGTCAGAGGCAACCAGCCCTGCCAGTAGAGAACACGTCCTTTGACCAGAGCTAAGTAGCTTTTGTAGGCAAAAGAAAGACCGAGGATGATGAGAGCAAAGCCAATCACTTTAGACCATAGCGGATCGCACAGTAGTGTGGACATTTGCACCTCCGCCTATTTGTGTCCGAGTGGTTGTGGCTGTTTAGCCAGGTCCAGCCCTAGTTACCGCTCTTAGCCGAATCGTAGCTTGGACCACTGTCTGAATCGTAGAGCCTGTCTTTCTGTCCTAATTCGATTTTGCCGCCGAAGACTTTGCTGAGAGCAGTTGCTGCCCGAGGAATGACCGGGAAACGATAGCCGGTACGTGGATTGAAAATAACTGCTGGTGGCGCACCTTCGCGGCCACCGCTAAAAGCCAGATTGATCATCTTGGTGCCGGGTAATCCGACCATATCGATGCCGGCGCCCAGTGAAAGAATAGCTGTGATGAAAAAGACCGGACCCATGACGACATGGACCCACATTGCCTCTTTATATTTGGTCAGAGATTTTTCCAAATTCTTGGGCGGGAAGTGAACCACCCAGGGGGAAACAATCGTCGCTGGTAAGAATCCATCCCAATAAAGCATTCGACCCTTAACCAGAGCCACCCATGCCTTGTAGAAAAAAGAGAAACCAAGAACTATCAGAATTGCTCCGATAACCTTTGACCAGACCGGGTCGGACATAAACGATGGCAACATATTCTTGAACCCTACGCAACAACCATTCCATCTCAAGTCTACACGTACATATGCAAACTAGCTACTTGGCTAGACCTACTCGGCTAGAATAAACATTCACGCGAATTACCGCGGAGACACTTTTGGGGAGCATCGAAGATTTTGGCATTGAAACGAAACCGCGGCTGCGGCAGTTTGACCGTTAAGGACGTAGGCAGTGAAGTGTGTGTGGCCGGTTGGGTACATGTGAGCCGAGATCTGGGCGGTTTGATCTTTCTGGAGCTGCGTGATGGCTCGGGAAGAATCCAACTGGCTGCCGATCCGAACCGAAATAAGGCCGTCCACGAGCAGATAAGCAGTTTCAAAAGCGAATTTGTGATCATTGCCAAAGGGCAAGTTTCAAAGCGACCGGAAGGGCGCGAGAACAAAGAATCGACTACCGGCGAAGTAGAAATTTATCCCGATCAAGTCGAACTTCTCAATACCAGTCGACCGCTGCCCTTCCAACTGGAGCAGGGCACCCAGGTCGATGAGTCTTTGCGTTTGCGCTACCGCTACCTGGATTTGCGCCGTCCAGAAATGCACAACAATCTGGTTTTACGGCATGCGGTCACCAAGTCGATTCGCCGTTATCTTGACGATCACCAATTTATTGAAGTGGAGACGCCGATTCTGACTAAGGCAACGCCTGAAGGCGCGCGCGATTTTCTAGTGCCCAGCCGGCTCAACCCGGGAAGCTGGTACGCCCTGCCCCAATCCCCCCAGCTTTTCAAACAAACTCTGATGATTAGCGGCATCGAGCGTTATTATCAAATTGCTCGTTGTTTCCGCGATGAAGATCTGCGCGCCGATCGTCAACCTGAATTCACACAAGTTGATATTGAAATGGCTTTCATCGATGAAGAGCAAATCATGGAAGTTGCCGAAGGGATTATGGTCGATGCCTTTGCTTGCATTGGTGTGACATTGAAACCGCCTTTCGCCAGACTTTCTTACGCTGAAGCCATGGATAAATACGGCAGCGACAAGCCTGATCTGCGCTTCGGTCTGGCATTTTCTGATCTGACTAAAGTAGCTCTCGCCTGCGACTTCAAAGTCTTCCGGGGGCAAGCCGAAAGCGGCGGACAGCTGAAAGCCATTTGTTTGCCCGGAATGGCCGAAACTATCTCGCGCAAGCAGTTAGATAATTGGCAAGATTTCTGCAAGCTCAATGGTGCCAAGGGACTGGCCTGGTTGGCTTTCGCTCAGCAAGGACTGCGATCCTCGGGCATTGAAAAGTTCTTGAAAGCAGAAGAAATCGAAGAGATAAAGAGACTGGCTTCCGCCCAGACTGGTGATTTGCTTCTTTTGGTGGCTGATGCGCCCAAAGTCTGTAACACGGTTTTGGGTCGCTTGAGG
>CAJCHQ010000682.1 GCA_903970295.1 Bryobacterales bacterium | reverse complement strand
CGGGCCCAGTCGTCGTCGGACAACCAGCGTTCGGCAATGCCCTCGAACAAGAAGAGCAGCATGTACCAGGACTTCTCGAACTGCTCGAAACCGTCGGTATCGGTATGAAGACTACAATAGTTCCGGAGCTGCAAGCCGCCGGCGTCGTCTATTACCTATTTCCCGATAGGACGACGGCAAACAAGTTCTGGGGTAGTCGTTCAGCTTACTACAATACAATGTCATATTGCGCGTTCACTGGTTATGGCGCCAGTCTGACGAACCGCGATATTGCTGTAATGATCAGAACGAAGTGTTCCAATCAGTGGACCGGCGGACTTGATACCAACATGTGGATTCAGGAGGTAACAAAGCACGAAAGCGGGCACGCTTTCGATTTCTCCTTCGCTCAGAAGAACATGCTCAACCCGAAGGATCTTCCATCACTGAGTTCTGGTTTTAAAACGCTAGTCAATGCCGATCTGAGCAGTCTCGATGCTGCAGGACATCCTGCAACTTGCACTGAGTTCGGCACAGCTCGGACCCCTTCGGGTGTAGAATCTGGCTGGCCTACCACCCATTTGCCTGCGGTCTGTAATGGCAATGGCGTGATAAATTCTACATATACTGGAAAAACCAATAAGGCAATCTCGCAACTCGTCTCCAAATACTTCCTGGCCCCTCCCTCGACTTCACTGGCTGCGCTTTTTCCGAAGCTGGCGCAAGAAGTGCATCCTACCCGCAATGGAAAGAAAACAGCCAACGATATCAAAGCCTACAGCCAAGAAAGAATCTGGTGGCGATGTCGCTACAATCCACTGCACGTCTGGGATGCCATCGTGGACAACAGAACCCGGCTCCAGAGCGGCTGTCCGACATGCTGGAAAGCACGCAGACCTAAGTTTTTCAAGAAGCTGGCTGCTCAGCGAGCTCGCATCCTGACCAGCTAGATGGCCATTGGTCGTCAAACTTTCTTTGACAAGCCCAACTGCTGAAGGTCAAAGCCGGGGAATCCCGCTGGCGAACTGCCCCTTGAAGTCTTCTCCTGAAAACGACACTGCCGGACAAGGCTGAAGGTGGTAATAATGGTAATAATTCCTTGTACAGGGTGAGCGGTAAGGCTATGGCGCGCAGACCAGCAATTGAGGCAGTCGCTATTTCGGGAAGCAACAAATTGCAGAGGAGCATTCCTAGAAGACCCCAGATGATAACCGCCATAGTATTGGTGGCCCTGATCCTCGCCGTAATTGCTGGGGCAAATTCTACCCTCCAGCAAGTCCTGAACGATTTAACAGATGGGGAGATCACTGAGGCCACGACGGAAATCATTCGAAATCCGAGTGGTTGGTCGGGGTATTACAAACGTGCACAGACTGAGCTGGCGCAGGAAAGATTCAGCGAAGCACTTGCGGACCTTAACCGCACCATGGAGCACAGTAACGGAAACCCCACAATAAAATTGTGGGTTCAGGCGGATCTAGATACCCTCTTCAAACATCGGAAATCAAAATCGGCGCCGTTTTAAATAATACCGCCTGATTTTTGCTTTGTTATCATTCCTCAGGCTCACTGAGCGGCCACGCGCTTGCATTGCCTCCAACAGTGGGTAATGGTTCCTGCGGAACTCCTGACGGATGATTGGGACCAGCGCTGTCTCCGGCGGACCATTTAGTGCTTGTTAGAAACAAATCGTTCTCTTCTAAGGCGAACGGGTCAACCGGAGCATTTCTGTTGTTTTCGTTTGTCTCTAGCTTCCATCCGGGTGGTGTGGAGTTTGGTCCAAAAATCAACCACAACACACTAGTTACTAATGCGATATCGATCGGGCCATGAGACGTATGCGACTCCTCGCAGCTAGATCTCGATAGTTATGCTCCACTTCCAGGGCGTTGGCAAAAAAAATATTGCACGACTACACGGGTGCCTTGGGCGATTATGACGAGGCTGTTCGACTTGCGCCAACAAGTTTCATTCCTCTCGTTTCGCGGGCTTCGACGCGAGAGGAGTGTGGTGATTACAAAGGAACCATCACTGATTACACCGTTTTGGTCGAACTTATGCGTTCACGCAAGTCAGGAGAATCGTATATTGCGGTATACGAAGCAACCTATCTTCGAGACCGCGCTCGTGTTGAGAACATGATTGGAGATGAAAATAAAGCGATAGACGATCTGAGCGAAGCCAAGCTTCTCAGCCCAAATGAAATAATCGAACGTCCACTGCCGCTTCCTTCATCGAAATGAGCGCTATCTGTGTCAAAACAACTGTGTTAATTTCAGAGGTGCTTTTTGATTTCATCTTGATGCGGCCAGAGTGAAAGATCGTGAGAGAATTTAGCCGGTTGTTCGTCGACGCCCAATACTAATCAAAACCGCTCTAATCTGCTTGCCTGGCTCGTCAAAGTAAAAAGTCAGTTTGTAATCAGGCAACTTGTAGCCGCCGGAATGTGTCATGGTCTCTGGCGTGCCCGAGCACCTTGATGCAACTTTCATATTTCATACAGAGTTTCATCCAAAATGCACATTTTTCGAAGCCCGCTACCAATGTTGACATTATGTGCCACAGGTCAAATTCCGTCCAAGTCGCTCCGCCACCTTCAAAGGTCAAGTTCGCTCCTAAAACGGTCCAGCGCGGTGACTGTCGTTTGATATGTGTCTTACTCGCTTGCGGCGACTCTGTCGCAAAAAGTCGTTTCAAAATCGTCGATGAGATATTCTTAGACAGTCACCATGTGAGATGTAAAAAGACTGCCTATTCTGACTTTGTCGAATACGCCAATCTAGAAGGAGCGGAACCAATGTCACAGTCAGAAGAATCGGTGATCGCATCTCTTGCCGAGCAAGACCAGGATGATCGCGCCGAATATTTGAAGTCGCCTACTCCGGAGAATTGGCAATATGTTACTGAAAGGGACAGATTGCGCCGAGTACGCATTGTTGAGATCATGCAAGCAGAAAAGCTGAGCACAGCTAATGATTATTTCAATGCTGGCTTGATCATGATTCACGGTATCTCTACTGAGGAATTCATTCTCAGCCACGTATTTGCCATGGCGGCATTGGCAAAAGGACACCCGGCTGCTGCTTGGCTAAGCGCAGTGACACTCGATTCATTGATGCAGAGTCTTGAGCAGGATCAAGTATTCGATACTTACCCGCTGCCTGAGAATGTCGACGAAGCGAGCAAGTCTAAGACAATAAGGAAAACGGTTTTTATCACTGAGTCCATAAAGACAATTTTTAAACCGATTTCGACTGACGAAGATTCGGATTGATACTGCTGAAGGAATTAGGCAAAATCGTTTATCGCCTTCAACATGGACACAAACGCTCTAAAGCGCCGCCCAGCGAAATATTGGATCGCTTAGCTAAAACCCGTCACCAAGCCGCTTTGATCAAGCGTTGGTGCCACCATCAACGGTCAAGTTCGCGCCCGTCACGTACGAAGATTCCGGACTGGCTACGAATGCCACCAGAGCTGCTACTTCTTCTACCTTGCCATATCGGTTGAGCGCCGTGACCGCCGTTTGAGACGTTGCCCATTCACTCGCTGCAGGGTTCAAATCAGTATCGATTGGACCGGGCTGCACATTGTTAACGGTGATGCCTCGTGCACCGACCTCGCGAGATAGACCTTGCGTGAACATCTTGACCGCGCCCTTTGTTGCCGAGTAGGCAGCCAGACCAGGAGTCAGAGTGCGTTCACCGACGCACGAGCCAACCATAATAATGCGCCCACCGGTTTTCATGTACTTGAGAGCAGCCTGTGTCGCCACGAACACGCCGCGAATGTTCAGATCGAGAACCTGATCGAGTTCCTCGATCGTCGCTTCTTCGAATGGCTTAGGAATCGCCGTACCGGCGTTGTTCACTAAAATGTCGAGACTCTTGAAAGTAGAAACTGTCTTTTCGACTGCAGCTTTGACGGCAGCTGCATCGGTTGCATCTGCTTGAATCGCGAGCGCTTTGCCACCAGTCCCTTCGATTTCTTTGACGACCGCCGCTGCAGCATCAGCGCCCTTGCTGTAAGTAATTGCCACGGTCGCACCGTCTGATGCCAGGCGTTTGGCGATAGCAGCGCCGATTCCACGAGAACCACCAGTGACCAGAGCGACTTTGTTGGTTAGAGTTTTGATGGCGCACTTCCTTGTTGACATGTCGGCATAGAGACGTCTAAGTATATAGCCGACCGGCTACTTCCCGGTAAGCTCCCGACATAAAGCTGACAACAGATCAGAGAATTTCGGCCGGATTGAAATCCGCAAACAATACCACGGTCTCACTTTCCGGCAACGTATCGACAACCTGGGGATCGCCTTCTTCAGCCGGCGGCACGACTTGCCAGAACAGAGGCATGAAGTATTCCCACGATGCCAGAATCTCAGCTGAGCGACCGCTGCCTGTCTTTGCATGATGCCGTTGAATCAGCTCTTTGAGAGCCCTTTCACCGCCCTTGGGCAGCCTTTGCAAACGCTTCTCGCTGTCGTCGTTCCAAAGTTGTTGAAAAGTGTTTTCTTCATCCAGCACATAGGCTATGCCGCCAGTCATACCGGCACCGAAGTTTCTGCCAACTTCTCCGAGGACGACCACGACTCCGCCGGTCATGTACTCACAACAATGATCGCCGGCACCTTCAATCACTGCAATTGCTTGCGAATTGCGCACCGCGAATCTTTCGCCGGCTTGTCCGGCTGCGTACAGCGCACCACCGGTAGCACCATACAAACAAGTGTTGCCGATGATCACGTTTTCGTGCGAAGCATAACTAGCTGCCTCTGGCTGTTTGATGATGATCTCGCCACCACTCATGCTTTTGCCTACATAGTCATTGGCTTCGCCGATCAACGTCAAATTGACGTTCTTCAAATTGAATGCACCAAAACTTTGACCAGCGGTTCCGCTGAAGACAACGTTGATATTGCCTTTGAACCCATAGTCACCATACCAGGTGGCAATCGCACCGCACATGCGGGCACCAACAGCCCGGTCGGTGTTGAAAATCGAGCATTCTTTATGCACTGTTCCATGCTCACCAATTGCTCGTTGAATTTCCTCGTCAGCCAGCAATTCTTCATCGAGGCCATGCGGATTTTCGTGAGGAAATTCGGGCGGGCAAGCCGGTGTGTCATCGACTTTGCAGAATGGTGTGGAAAGCAAACACTGCAGATCGAGTTTTTCGACCTTAGCCAATTTAACGTTTTCGCGAGCTTTGAGTAAATCTGTCCGACCGATTACTTCGGTCAAAGAACGATAGCCCAGTTGCGCAAGTGTGTGGCGAACTTCGTCGGCGATCATCAAGAAAAAATCGATCACCGGCTCTGGCGTGCTGGCAAAGCGCTGTCTCAGTTGTTCTTTTTGGCTGGTGATGCCAACCGGGCAATTGTTCGTATGGCAAATGCGAGCCATGATGCAGCCGGCCGCAACCAGGGCGATCGATCCGAAGCCATATTCATCGGCACCCAGAAGCGCCGCTGTGACGACGTCCCAGCCAGTGCGCAAACCGCCGTCAACCCGCAGAAGTACTCGTCCGCGTAATTCGTTCGCTAGAAGCGCCTGCTGCACTTCGGCTAGACCAAGTTCCCACGGCAGCCCGGCATGTTTGATTGAACTCAATGGCGAGGCACCAGTGCCTCCGTCATGACCGGAAATTTGGACGATGTCAGCATTGGCTTTAACCACGCCGGTGGCGATTGTGCCGATGCCGATTTCGGAAACGAGCTTGACCGAGACTTTAGCCTTGGGAGCAACGTGATGAAGGTCGTAAATCAGCTGTGCCAGATCTTCAATAGAATAAATATCATGGTGCGGTGGTGGCGAAATCAAAGTGATACCTTGCTTAGCGCGGCGCAGACGAGCGATGTATTCCGACACTTTGTGCGCCGGCAACTGCCCACCCTCGCCAGGTTTCGAGCCCTGCGCCATTTTAATTTCGAGCTGTTTGGATGTAACCAGGTACTCGGGAGTAACTCCAAAACGAGCCGACGCTACTTGCCGTATCGCCGATGCGGCGTTGTCTCCATTGCGCAGATGCTTAAGACCGGGAAAACTCGGACTGGTACCGTCCTCAGTGGCATCTTGAATCGGATAATAGCGTAGCGGATCTTCGCCGCCTTCTCCTGAATTGGACTTGCCGCCAAGCCTGTT